>DAIUKN010000195.1:0-5682 GCA_036848195.1 Bacteroidota bacterium | reverse complement strand
GAGCGCCTCGTCTTCAATCAGATCGACGGGAAATGGTGCAACGGTGAATGAGAATTCCTCGACCTCCTCGAGCTCCCCCTTTTCATCCTTGCAGATGATACCGGCGATCTGGACGATGCCGTGTTTCATGCTGCTCATCCCGGTGGTCTCGGCGTCAAGGAAGCATAGCTTGGGATTCACCGCTGACTCCTTCTGAGAAGAGCTATTCTCCCGTGGCCTGGCCCGATCAACTACCCCGCTTGCCGCTGCGCCTCACGGCACCCGCCGCATGCGGCCCTCCCTCACCCCGGTAACCGGCTGGACCAACAGGGCCCCCCCCCGTACGCCCAGCCCCCGTACCACCCTGCTTCCAACCCGCCTGTCGCCCTTTCCCCTTCTTCTCCTCCTCCGGGGCAATCCCTTCCTTGACGTTTAGAGCCATGCCGGCAATCTCTTTGCCATGCATGGCCGCAATGGCAGCCTCACCTTCCGCCTTCTCAGGCATCTCCACAAAGGCAATCCCCACCGGCTTGCCCGTAGCTTTGTCCTTCAAAATGTTGATTTTCGCCACAACTCCGAACTTCTCAAACAGCGCACGAAGCTTTGCTTCGTCGACTTCCCGTGAGAGATTCTGGATGTAAATCGTCATAGCAGAGTTCCTTCCTTTGGATAACCCGCCTTCCCGAACGCCGGGAGCAGCGTGAGACTGCTGCAACAATGTAGCAATATCTTCTGAAAAAGGCACGCCGGATTCACCTCCCGATCGTCATGCCAAGCCATTCTCCGAGCGTGCGATAGACGGTTTCCTGTTGCTCCGGACTCAGATCCCTGATCTTCGTGGCATGAGAGCCGGCCTTCTTCACCATCTTGAGGGCGTTCGTTCTGCCTGAAAGCTGGACGGCGCAGGCCGACCAGGGATCGTACTCGCCGTAGATGTAGATGATGTTGCCTCCTTCATTCTGGAGCCAACGGTTGATCTCCTGGTAGGAGGAGCACTGATAGCGGAGGGGAACGTTTTCAGGAGCAAAAATCCTGGGCGATGGATCATCCACGGCTTTGAGCAGCGCGCGGAAATCTGAGACATCGTACGAATAGTACCCCATCTCTGTGTACGCCTGATACATGAATGGTTGAAAGAACTTCACGCCTTTGTCATCAAACAGAGAGAACGAGACCGCACGGCTCAGGTGGGCGAACATGCTTTCCGGGGGTGATCCTGGAGACGGTATCGCTTCGCAAAGGTCGGGTCTTCCGTACTGCCAGAAGGAAAAGGGGTACTCCAGGACGGCGAATTCATACATTTTCCGGAGGCCGAGCGAAAACGTGTAGCCCTTCTCCTGGGCATGCCTCTCGAGAAGCGGTAGCATCTGATCTTCTTCTCTGAGCATGGCGATTTGAAAGAGCCGCATCTTCTCGCGGCACGAATCAGACCCGACATGGCGCAGAAATTCCATCGGCCGGGGATCTTCCTGTGCGATATTCACCGGAGCGACATACGGTATGCTCACCGAGACGTCGGCGGGGTAAAAGTACCTGTAGAGAAGCGTTGTCTGCCCCCCTTTGCTGACGCCGGTGCTGACCCACGGTCCCGTGTAGATTTGCTTCAGCACGGAAACCACCTCGTGAAGGTCATCGGCGGATTGTCTTACCGTGAGATAGTCCCAGACGAGGGAGTCCGGTTTCGACGTGCCAAAATACCGGTGCTCAACCGTGATCTGGTTGCATTTCAGCATTCGTGCCGGTTCAGTGGTGTGATTCCTCGGCGCCGCGTAGCCTTCCGTCGAGAGGACAACCGGCTTATCTCTCGCGGCATGAGAGACAAAGATCTTTTGCGGGAAGGTCGGACCTCCAGTCCGTCCGTGATCGAGCGATTGAGAGAACTGCAGCTCGAACGACTCCTGAAAGAGCGTTGAATCCGTGCCGATCTTCTTCACGGAAAGGATGTGCGGCAGAGAACGGAGCTGTTTCAGCAGGACGGATTCTCTCGTGCTGTCTTGCTGGCAGAGGAGGGAGTGAAACCCGGCCGAAAGCAGGGCGGAGAGCAGGATACCGACAAGGAAGAATCTTGGACGCATATTCCTTCGGACCTTTCGTAGGTGGACAAAGTGCCCGCACAACAGCGGCGGCGCCAACGGTACACCGCTCAGGTTACTGTCCGGTCCCTATGAGAAGCAGCGTCTTCTGCGGCGTGGAGAGATACGCCGCGCCCGTCTTCATAACGACCACCATCTCCTCGATCGTGGCGATCCCACGGTCCGGGACCGTGAGACGCGGCTCGATGGTGAAGACCATCCCTTCTTCAAGCGGGTAGAATGGTTTCCGCGCATACTTCTCCCACACCGGACCCAGCAGGGCGGTACCATCGTGGGCAAAACGTCCTACCTGATGACCGAGCGCGTGGGGAAATTCATCGTATCCTGCTGCGGTAACGATATTTCGGGCAATGGTATCGATGTCGATCCCTTGTGCCCCCGGCCGCATGGCCTGCTTCGATGTTTCCACGGAATTCACGATGGTGTCAAATCCTCTCTGAACGTCCGGAGGCGCCGTGGTCTCACCCCGGTCGAGGATGTAGTACGTCCTCTGCAGGTCCGAGCAGTAGCCGCCGACTTTTACGCCGAAATCCATATTCAGGATCTGTCCGCGCTCCACCACACGGCTCGTAGGTGCGTAGTGAGCCGCCGCAGTGTCGGGGCCGGTGAAGACCGCAGGACATACCTTCGGGTCCCAGGCATAGTCGAGCTTCCGTCGCACGACCTCGGTTTTCATGAACGCAGCGATATCCAGCTCGGTTTTCCCCGGCGCGATAAACCCCGAGACGGCTGTAAAGATCTCTTCCGTCGCAATAATAGCTCTTTTCAAGAATTCGAGTTCGGTCTTCGTCTTGCGCTGCCGGAGGGCAGACACTACCCGATCAGCGGGGACGATTCGACCATCGAGCCCCAGATCGGAGAGAAGATCCACCAGCGTAAGGTACATGCCGTGTGTGATGCCGTCGCAGATTTCGCTCTCCTCCGAGTAGTTCACCGCTATCCGGGCCGGATTCAGTTTCTTCATGATGCGCTGAAACGGCTCCTTCACCCCCTTGACATAACCGATGACCTCCCGGTACGCACCGAGCTCTTCCACCGTTCTCCGGTCATACTCGCCGACGACCGCAAACGTCTCACCCGAACGGGTGATGATCAGGGCGCTGTGCCACGTGAGGTCGGCATCAACCAGGTAGCCCAGGACAGGGTCGCCGTTGATGGCGCTCTCCCGGACGAACGTGATCCAGCAGTCGATTGCGAACTCGTTCAGGATATCGATCGCCTGCGCGACTTTCTCTTGAATGAGCATAGATCGTCTCCGTTGCCCTAGGGGGCGAATTTGTTCAGCTTCTTGAGGAAGAGAAGGACGAGGAATGATGTCACGAACAGAAGCGTTGCGATCAAGAGATAATACTGGTGGTGAGGAAATGCGTCATAAAAGCGACCCAGGTACCCCGAGCCGTAGCCTCCCACCGCGGTTGCGCCAAACCAGAACCCGATCATCAGCCCCCGCATTCTCGGGGGCGCGACTTTGGTGACGTACGATTGCCCCATCGGCGAGACAAGAATCTCAGCCAGCGTCACAACAAGGTATGAACCCACCAGCCAGAGCGGCGACATCGAATTGTCGTCCTGATTCCCTCCCGCCAGTGAAGCGAAGACCATCACGAGCATGCAGAATCCGGAGACGAACATGCCCAGGAAGATCTTTACGGCGCTCGGAGGTTCCTTCCGCCGCGAACGAAGACGGCCAAAGAACGAGACGATAACCGGCGTCAGGGCAAGGATAAAGAAAGGATTGAAAAACTGATAGGTCTCCGGCTTCAGGATGTCGGACACCACCGTCGCACGTTGAGCGAACAAGGTGAGAGCAAACCCGTTCTGGTAGAAGGCGATCCAGAAGAAGATGACGATCAGGAAAAGAATGCCGAGCGTCGTGAGCCGCTGCCGCTCCTCCGCTTTGTTCACCGCGTGGTTCCCTGGGCCGGCGGAATTTGCCGCAACCATTCGCTGGTCGGTGGCCGGAAGCAGCTTTTTCCCCCATTCGAACACCACGATGGCAACCACCATCCCCGCCGCAGCCGCACCGAAGGAGATGCGGTAGCTCCCGTAGACGTTGTGGATGATCGTGGCGGCGACCGGCGCGATAGCTGCCCCAAGGTTCACGCCCATGTAATAGATGTTGAATCCGGCATCCTTGATGGCAGGGTTTGATTCGTAGAGTGCACCGACCGTGACGGACATATTAGACTTGAAGATGCCCGTCCCTGTTGAAACGAGGATGAGACCGGCATAGAAGGCCGGTAGCCGATCAACGGAAGAGGCGGCAAGCGCCATGTAACCGAGCACCATGAGCACGGCGCCGATCCTGATGGTATTCCGGTGGCCGAGGACTCTGTCGCCGAGCCAGCCCCCCAGGATCGGCAGGAAGTAAACGGCTCCAAGGAAGGTCCCGTAGAAATCCGCTTTGCGCCGATCCGCCCAACCGAACTCGCTGTCCATATAGAGAACGAACACGGCCATCATGATGTAGAAGCCGAAACGCTCCCACATCTCCGTGAAGAAGAGTACCCTCAGGCCTACGGGATGGTTCTTGAACATCGCTGCCGTCGTCAGAAGGAATGATGCTCGGTGCGCGAAATGATCTCTTCCTGGAGCTCCTTGCCGAGATCGCAGAAGTAGTCGCTGTACCCGGCGACACGCACAATCAGATCCCTGTATTGTTCGGGCCTCGATTGGGCATCCCGAAGCGTAGCCGCGTTGACCACATTGAATTGGATGTGGTGTCCACCGAGTTTGAAGTATGTGCGCACCAGACGGATGATCGCCTCCGTGGCGGTCTCCCCTTCCACAAGCTGCGGCGTGAATTTCTGGTTTAGCAGCGTGCCACCCGTTCGGACGTGATCCATCTTGGCCGCCGACTTCAGGACAGCCGTGGGTCCGTTCCGGTCAGCCCCCTGTACGGGGGAAATCCCCTCAGAGAGCGGCACACCTGCTCTCCGTCCATCAGGGGTCGCTCCGGTCACAGATCCGAAATAGACGTGGCAGGTCGTCGGGAGTAGATTGATCCGGTAGACGCCCCCCTTCGTGTTCGGCCGTCCGTTCACCGCATCGTAGAAGATTTCAAAACCCGTCTTCATCAGGGTATCCGCATAATCATCATCATTCCCGTACCTCGGCGTCCTGTTGCGCAGGAGCATTTGCGTTTTCTCGTACCCCCGGAAATCGGCACCAAGGACGTTCAAAAGATCAGCAAGACTGATTGCCTCTTCATCAAAGACATGAAAACGGATCGCGGAGAGGCAGTCGGTCAGCGTTCCGATGCCAACGCCCTGGATATAGTTGGTGTTGTACCGCGCGCCGCCGTCCAGGTAATCCTTCCCTCGTACCACACAGTCGTCGATCAGCACCGAAAGGAATGGTGTCGGAACCCTCGAAGCATAGAGACGTTCAATAACATTGTTGCCACGCAGCTTGATATCGACGAAGTGCTGCACCTGCCGCTTGAAGGCCGCAAGGAGCTCCTCGAAGTTCTTGAAGCCTGCCGGGGGTCCCGTTTCCAATCCGATTTTCCTGCCGGTCCGCGGATCTGTACCGTTGTGGAGGGTAACTTCGAGGACTTTCGGGAGATTGAAATAGCCCGTCAAAATGTAGCTTTCCTTGCCGAAAGCCC
>DAIUKN010000194.1:332-5709 GCA_036848195.1 Bacteroidota bacterium | reverse complement strand
CGAAAGCCATGCGCCGACGCTTACCCATGTGGTTCTTTCCATGCCACAGCCGTCCATCGATACGCTTCTCAGCGGCCTGTCCGAGATCAGTCCGGCGGTGTCGGTTGCAGACCTTGGGGTAGATCCCCTGAATCCGGAAAAGGAAGAGATTGCAGATTACCTGATCAATAGCAGCAGTGTCACGACGCTCGAAGAATCGATGAGCGATCAGCAGGTGACCGCTGTGCTGGCGTCACTTGGATCGTACCGGGAGCAGTCAACAACGGGAGTACAACGACAATGAGACGAACAGGGGTTCTCGCCGCGCTGATGATCGCAAGCATCTTTGCGTGGGCCCAGCCGCCGGATCGTTCATCGGACCAGCGGCCTTTCGAGCGGGTAGAACAATGGAAGAAAGTCCGGCTGATCGAGATGCTTGGCCTGAGTGAAGACCAGTCCGTCCGGTTCTTTGCGCGCCTGAACGAGCACGAGAATACGCGGCGATCTCTGATGAAGGAGAGAGGCGAAGCGCTAGACAGAATCGAGCGACTTGTCAGAAACAAAGCGGAAGGGGCCGAGTACGAGAAGGTCATGCCGGATGTTCTAGCGGCCGATGTCAAAATCCACGATGAACAGAAGCGTTTCTTCGGGAGCCTGGGTGACATTCTCTCTTCCGAGCAGAGGGCCAAGCTCCTCCTTTTCGAGCGGCATTTCGAGAGGGAGTTGCGCGAGGCGATGAGAGAGACACAAAAACGGCGTTTCCGAGGCGAGGAGCCGTAAACGCGGACGCTGTCTCCAGGATTTGTACTCTGCCCCGGCCGCGTTGATCCGTGGGAAATGAAGCGCGCAATGTTCAGCTGAATTCCTCTGTCGTTGTTCCTTTGTTTTGTGACAGCGAATGCCCCCCCCTCTACGAGTCCCAGACCGGAGCCGGCTTCCGAGCAGAGGCGGGTATCGAAACCGGGGTTGGGGGGGGTACCCCCCAGCACGGGGCATGCGATTCCGTGAGTGAGGAATCAGCGTGATTGGTTGGCCGTCAAAGCAGGCCTTGTTCTCATGAGCCCCTGGCGGGTACCATATGACTTAAGACTCCATCTGTTCCCTCCATCTCTGCTGTTGACAAACTAAACACCCCACAGTTTCCCTCCTTTCATTCCCAAGAATGAATTGAACCTTCCCATTTATGGAAATTGATCCTGCGGAAATTCTTAACACTCCCAGAACGACATCGCCTTGAGTTAAAAAAGTGCCCAAAATGGGCGGTTTTGTGGGGCGCCCAGGATTTCTGGGCCGGGTGACCCTTTCCAGAGTCGAGTTTGGAGGTGGCATGATGATTGAAACAAGAAAGGCGCGGCTGAACTACACCCCTGGCCGCAGACAAATCATCTCAGCTTCTCCCGTTCTTAAAGAGTGTCGTCTTACTTTGGAAAGAACAGGCCCATTCTGCAACCGGGCGGTTCCTATTCATCCAACACCATAAATCACACGAAAGGGTAACAGAATGAGACGGATTGCCACAGTCTGCCTGGTCTTGATCTTGGCGGCTCTGCTCATCGCGCCGATGTTCGACGCGACTGCGCAGAACATCAAGGTCATGAAAATCGGACGGTCTTTGAACAGCATGACCGCACCGATCAAGGGTGCGGCGGCGCCGGCGTGGAACATCGCGACAGGCCTGAGATCGGTCGGGACATTCAGCAGAGCGTACTTCGAGGTTGACACGCTCGGCTCAGGTGCGGTTGGCACCCCCGCCTGGACTCTCACTTCGAAACCGGCCAGCTCTACTGCAACGCTCGACAGCACCGGGACATGGATCAACAGCGTCAAGGTTGATCTTGTCGGGGAGTATGTCGTCTCCGCGACGGTTGGTGGAAAGAGCGCGAGCGACACGATTTATGCCAGCACCTACACTGGTGTTACCACTGCTGCGAATGCAGGTTGCGGCTGCCATGGTGCAACCGCTACGGCGATAAAGACCAGCTGGCTGAAGTCGAAGCATGCCTCGATATTCTTCAAAGGCATGACGGGAAATCTTGAAATGGAGCTGGGCAAGGGTGCGTATGCAGCAGCATGCATCAAGTGCCACACCACTGGTTGGGACCCGACAGCGAACAACAACAACTTCGGTTATCAGGTAAAGCAAACGGGTTGGGACACAACCTGGTATAAGGGGCTTCAATTATACAATGGCGACTATTGGATTCCCACCAACGATTCGTCGAAATGGAATCTGCTTAGCGCCAGCCAGATGACTCAGGGGACGATCGGTTGCGAGAACTGCCACGGACCGTCAGCGGATCACAAGTCGAGTGGCGGCGACAAGACCATGATCGGGAAATCACTCAACGCAGACGTCTGCAACCAGTGCCACGACGGCTCACGCCGCCACAGCCTTGGGACCTGGTACAATCTTTCGTTGCACGCCAAGCTGCCAACAGGTGCCGCTGCTGAGGGTGGGCGTTCGAACTGCCAGCCCTGCCATACCGGTAAGGGCTTCCTCTACTATCTCGACCATAACAAGGACACCACCGGACTCGCGGCTGTGTGGAAGACCGCCACAGACGCCGGAACCCCAATCAGCTGTCAGGTTTGCCACGACCCGCACGGAAGTGACAATCCGGGAATGCTCCGGACGGTTAGTGTAAAGGGCGATACGCTTCGCAACGGGTACGTGCTGCCGGTCAAGACGGGCGCCGGTCTATTCTGCGCGAACTGCCACTCCTCGCGCTACAGCGTGAAGGTTCGCGTGAGACAGAATACCCCGCCGTACTACGGCTTCACGAGCCGCTTTGGACCTCATGAGAACCCGCAGGCCGACATGTACTTCGGCTCCAACGGGTACCAGTTCGGCGACACCACATTCACGGGCCTTGCGACACACCTGGGTCTCGAAGGCCAGTGCGTCACCTGCCACATGCAGGGCCGGAAGAACAGACTTGACGGCGGCGGCAACATCCTCCCTAACCATACCTTCAGCATGACGGACACCACCTTTGCCACGGGTGTCTACAAGCCCACGGATGTGTGCGCGACGTGCCATGGAGAGATTGAGGATTTCGATGGCGTCAAGGCTTTCTATGATTACGATCGGAACGGAAAGATTGAAGGCGTGGAGACCGAAATCGCGGGTCTGCTCGCTCAGGTCAAAGCTATCCTCCCGAAGGATTCCACTGGTGAAGTTATCGGATCGGGAAGCGTGACGAAGGCTGACTCGACCAAGATTCAAGGCCGCCTTGACCTCGTCGCGGGGATCTGGAACTACCGCTTCGTTTTGAACGACGGGAGCATGGGAGCCCACAATACGAAATATGCAGTCCGTCTGCTGTACAAGACGCTCGGCTGGACCCCGCTCTTTGTGAAGGAAGTCGCTGGCGCAGTGCCGGCGGAATATACGCTGAGCCAGAACTATCCGAACCCGTTCAACCCCTCGACGGTCATCCGTTTCGCGCTGCCGAAGGAACAGCACGTGAAGCTTGATGTGTACGACATGACAGGTTCCCTCGTGAAGACGATTCTGAACGAGGCGGTCAGGGCCGGAAACAAGGAAGTCACGTGGGACGGGACCAACTCTTCCGGAACGAAGGTTGCCAGCGGCATGTACATGTATCGGTTGCAGGCCGGCGACTTCAGCTCTGTGAAGAAGATGATCCTGCTGAAGTAACGCAGTTTTTCTGATCCCGAGCCTTTCGGGAGAAGAGTCACATCGAGGGCAGGCGGCTTGATTGCTGCCTGCCTTCGTGTTTTATTGAGATGGAAGGAACTGGCCCGTCTGTGGCCCGGAAGATGAGAGTGGAGATGTCTCGCGCGATTCTATCGATCAGCATTGTGTGTCTCCTTGCAGGAGAGGTGTTTGCGGGTAACACGGTGCAGGAGGGACGACAGTGCGGCACTGCATCCAATATGGTCGTTTCTCTCGATGAGGTCGGCGGCAACCACATGACAGCAAAAGGGACCCTCCGGGTCCTCATCGTCTTTGCCAGCTTCCCCGATGATACGACTTCGCATCCCTTCTGGCCTGCCCACAACCCTCCGGTGTCGATGGCGCAGTTCATCGATCCCGATACTACGACGAAGTCCCAGGGAGCGTTTAACCTGACGAACTACTTCGACCAGATGTCCCTCGGCCAGTTCCATCTCATCGGAGATGCGATCTGGGTGGAATCGTGGCACTCCCAGGAGGAGTACCGCAATGGTTCGTATGGCCGGGCGAACTGGAGTCTGCTTCAGGAAAGCGTGGATCCCATTGTTGATTTCTCGAAGTATGATGCATGGACCACGGAATCTGCCTACCATCACCTGAACGTTTCAGATGGGCGGGTGGACATGATCATCATGGTCTGGCGAACGACCATGTTCGAGTTTGTCGGTGAAGCGTCGCTCGGGTACAAACCGGGGTTCGAGGTCGACGGGAAGCGGATCGAAATGGGCTTCCCAGAAAGGATCGAATTTCCGCTCGGTTCCGGCGTGACGTGCGAGTATCCCTACAGCGACGGGCCGTCAAAGGTGATGCGCACAATGGCGCATGAACTGGGCCACTGGCTCCTGGGTGGGGCCCATCCCTACAATGCTCTCGTCCCCTCAGGCAAACATTCCTACTGGGGAATCCTGTGCGACGGCCAGCGGGTCTCATCCTGTGCGAACGCGTATGAGCGGGAGCGGCTCGGCTGGATCAATGTTCCCGCCATTCAGCCGGATCTGAACATTTCTCTCCCCGATTTCCTCAGCACGGGGGTCGCTTACAAGTACCACCCACCCAATGGCGATCCCTTCGAGTATTTCTATGTTGAAAACCATCAGCTTCTATCGGCCTTTGATGATGTGACGGTGAACCGGCACGACAAAGGCGTCTGGGTTCTCCACCAGCAGGGGCCGTATATGGAGATGGACAATTTCAGGATCAAGCCCTCCGACGGCAATTGGAATTGGGAGAGTCCCGGCGTTACGGAAACCTGCTTCTCTCAGGCGCTCCCGGTATTCAGGAGGGGAGTTCCGAAAGTAATGACAGGATTGTCGCATCGCGATCAGATACCGACGCCTTCAAGCGACGTGAATTGGATGTATGTGTACCAGGATCCCGCCGGCCGGCTAAACTGCGGATCGTTCTTCGCGGGTCAGATGTTCGCTGGCGCGTTTACCACCAGCTCGGGCGTCTTCTCCCCCTCTAGCAATCCCAACAGCAACACGTGGGCTTACCAACCAACACCGTTCTCGCTTGAAATCATCAACGAGCTTAACGGCGTTGCCACGGTCCGTTACGCTGCAGACCCCCTGGATGCCTCTCCGGCACGCCGTCACCTCGGGCCGGACCCAACAGTGCAGGGAATTCCGGCGGGGCCGATCTCTCTCGCGTGGGGTGCCCAGTGGTCTGATGGACAGCCACTCGAAGCCGACGTGAACT
>DAIUKN010000194.1:0-322 GCA_036848195.1 Bacteroidota bacterium | reverse complement strand
TGGAGAAACGGGGGAGAAGAAGATTGTGTATCAAGGTCCGGCTACGAGCTGGAAAGACGGCAGCCTGACGTACGACACGAGCGGCGCCGTTCCCGTCTTCTTCCGCGTCAGAGTCCGTGACACACAAGGAAAGTATTCGGTCTGGTCAGACACATTGTTCGCCGCGGCCGCGACAGTTGATGGAGTCGTGCGTCAAACAGGCGAGGCGGGTAGCGCTCCGATCCGATTTGCATTGGAAGCCAACTACCCAAATCCGTTCAATCCTTCAACAACGATTCAATTCGCTCTTCCCGAAGCGTCTTCTGTCCGGCTCTCCATCTAC
>DAIUKN010000193.1:0-5716 GCA_036848195.1 Bacteroidota bacterium | reverse complement strand
GAGTTCGTTGGTTTCCTCGTCGATGAGGTAGAGCGTGCCGCGGTCAGCGTTGATGCTCCGGGCGGCCACTTCGAGAATCAGCCCCAGCAGCTTGTCGATCTCGATCGCCGAATTGACGATCTTGCTCGCCTCGATCAGCATGTTAAGCTTGTCCATCTTGCTCTTGGCTGCGAGGGAGTTGCGCCCGAGCTCGAGGACGAAGGTCTGGTCCATCGTGCGGAGCCGGACGGCGAGGTTGTTGAGGAGGTTAAGCGTGAACTCGGTGCTCCGGGCGATGAGCGCGCGGAATACGGGCGCGGGGAGGAGTGCGATGGTGCAGTCGTCCATAGCTTCCGCACGAGCAGACCGGGGGAGTCCGTCGATAATCGAGAGCTCGCCGAAGAAATCCTTCTCGTGCAGCACCGCCAGCAGCGACTCCACCCCGAATTTCGTCTGCTTCTTGATACGGACGCGGCCGTTCAGGATCAGATAGAGGTCACGTCCTTTGGAATACTCGTCGAAGATTTCGTCGCCGGCCTTGAATGAGTGCACGGAGAGCCCCGCGACCGTTTTCGCGAGGGGCTTCATGCTGACCCCGGTGAAGAGAATATTCTGCCCGATCTTCTTCAGGGAGTCTTGCGGCACGTCGGGCTTGGCGTCAACGGGGTGCTTGCGTGTGCGGAGAGCGCGCTTTCGGGGTCCCTGTTTTCTCGAGCGGTGGGTAGTCATGAAATGCACATGCAAGTTGCGAATAGTATAGGCAAAACCTCCGGCATAGTCAAGAATTCTGAGGGTCGGGCCGGCTTGCGCTTGTCACGAATTCCTCCTAGTATGTCCCCATGCCCGATGAGGTAGTCCTTCAGACTTTCACGCTCGGCAAGCGCTACGGGAGACGCTGGGCTGTCAGCGATCTGGACCTGACGGTTCGCCGCGGCGAGGTCTTCGGCTTCCTGGGTCCCAATGGTGCCGGAAAGAGCACGACCATCCGGATGATTCTCTCTCTGATCACGCCGAGCACAGGGCGGGTGGAGCTCTTCGGCAAACCGTTGCGGGGGAACCGCAAGGAAGTGCTGGGTCGCGTCGGGGGACTGGTGGAGCGGCCGGATTTTTACCTCTACCTCTCTGCCCGAAGAAACCTGGAGATCATTGCAGCGTTGTGCGGCGGTGTGTCCCGTCAGCATCTCTACGAGACGCTCGAGATCGTGGGTCTTGCTGACCGCGCCGAAGATGCGGTCAAGACCTTCTCCCACGGGATGAAACAACGATTGGGTATCGCGCAGGCGCTGCTCGGCCCGCCGGAATTCATCGTTCTCGACGAACCAACCTCGGGCCTGGATCCCCAGGGGATCAAAGAGGTCCGCGAGCTTGTCGCGCGTCTGTCGTCAGACCATCACATGACCATCTTTCTCTCCTCACATCTCCTCCACGAGATCGAGCAGACTGCAACGAGCATGGCCATCATCAGCGGCGGCAAGATGGTGGTACAGGGAAGGGTGCGCGACCTCCTCTCTGAACGCGAGGTCACTGTTCGTTTTGATGCCCGTCCCTCCGAACGCGCGCGGGAGGTTCTGGCAGGGCTCCCCTTTGCCTCCGGGATAAAGCTGGAGGCTGGAACGGTGGAGGTTTGTCTTCCCGCCGACCGGATCGCAGACGTAAACCGGCTCCTGGTGCAGCTGGGCCTGGAGGTCCGTGCGGTGGTCCCCAAACGCTCGCTCGAGGAGTATTTTCTTACCATTACCGAAGGGGCTTCGGAAGTATCGCCCGCTGCCAAAAGGAGCCAAGGGAACTAGTGCCGCTCCAACTTTCCATTGCTACGAATTCTTGGACAGAATTCCAGTTGGAGCGAGCACCGTGCCCCGTCGTTTACGGGAAATAATAGTTGGTAGGGCACCAGCAGGAGTCATGCCCCGTGCAATCGATTGTCGGAAACGAGATTCTTAAGACCTCCTTCAAGTGGCGATCGGCCATCGCGTTCATTGCCGTGGCTGTCATTGTGCCGCTCGTAATGATCGGCCTGAAGCTGCAGGGTGACGCCGTTGTCAAAGGCGCGACCCGGGCTCTCGGCCAGGACTTTCTCTTCCTCGGGAATATCCTGAACGGGTATTTCGTAACGGCGCTCATAATGAACAGTCTCTGGGTCCATATCCCCTTCCTGATCACCCTGGGGGCAGGAGACCAGCTCGCCGGTGAAGCGACAGGGGGAACCTACCGCATTCTCCTGATCAGGCCGGCGTCTCGGACGCGAATCCTGTTCGCAAAATACGTCACCACGCTGCTCTACACCTCAACGGTCGTGGTGTTTCTCGTCGCGCTATCGGTGGGCCTCGGGATCACGATGTTCGGTACGGGGGTGCTGCTCGTGCAGGGAAAGGTGTTGACGGTGATCCCGGAAAGCGAGGCTCCCTGGAGGCTTGTGTTGGCCTGCGGGCTTGCTGCCTGGGGCATGTGGTCGGTTGCTTCGCTCGCGTTTCTTCTTTCATCCATGGTCGACAATGGCATCGGCCCTATTATCGGCACGATGGCCGTGATTATCGTTTCGTACGTCATCTCCGCTATTCCAGTTGACCTCTTCCGCACGATGCGTCCATACCTGTTCACGACCTACCTGAACATCTGGCAGAAAGCGATGGAGCGACCCGTTCCGTGGGGGGACCTGCTCCATTCGGGACTTGTCCTGGGCGCCTTCAGCATTGGTTTTCTCCTTATCACTTGGTATATTTTCGTCCGGAAAGACATCCTGAGCTGATTTCCCTTTGCATGCCCGCCGGCAATCAGGTGTCATGCATACCGATAACGAAAGGAACCCTGCAATGGACCTCCAGCGGATTCAGAAAGCCCTGCGCGAAAAGAATGTCGATGGTTGGTTACTCTGCGATTTCCGGAACCGGGATTATCTGGCCTACCGTGCGCTCGGACTTAACTTCGAGAAAATGAACAGCCGCCGTTGGTACTACTTTATTCCGGCGCGGGGCGAACCCAAAAAACTGGTTTCCATGGTGGAGAAGCAGAAACTGGACTCCCTGCCGGGAAAACGCATGGTCTATCTCTCGTGGAAAGAACTGCACGCATCGTTGAAGAAGATGCTCGGTCCGAAAAAAACGATCGCTATGCAGTATTCGGCAAAGAACAACATTCCCTACATCTCTCTTGTGGATGCCGGCACCATTGAGCTGCTCAAGAGCTTTGGCTACAAGATCGTATCCTCAGCGGACCTGATGCAGAGGTTCGTTTCGGTCATCACCGAAGAAGGGTACAAGACCCATCGCGAGGCCGGGGCGATGATGGACCGGATCATGGAGGAGGCCTTCGACCAGATCCGGCAAGCCGTTGCGAAGAAGAGCGGGGCGACGGAATACGACGTCCAGCAGTTTATCATGCGGCGATTCAAGGAGGAGGGACTGCTCACCTATGATCCTCCCATGGTCGGCACCAACGAGCATCCCGCCGACCCCCACTTTGACCTGGTGGCGGAGAATGCGCGGCCGTTCCGGACGGGCGATACCGTCCTGATCGACATGTGGGCAAAGAAGGATCTCCCCGGGGCGATCTATTACGACATCACCTGGGTCGGGTATATCGGCGACACGGTTCCGAAAAAGTACGGGGAGATCTTCACGGCGGTCAGGGATGCCCGTGACGCAGCCGTGCGGTTCGTCAAGGAGTCCTTTGCAAAAGGAAAGCCCTGTTTCGGCTGGCAGGTTGACGACGTATGCAGGAACGTGGTGAAAAAGGCCGGGTACGGGAAGTACTTCGTGCACCGCACCGGCCACTCCATCACCGAGGAGACGCACGGTAACGGTGTCAACATCGATAATCTTGAGACCAAGGACGAACGCGAGCTGATCCCCGGCTGCTGTTTCTCCATCGAACCGGGCATCTACCTGGAGGGGAGCATGGCGGTCCGGACGGAAATCAACATGTTTATCCGACATGACGGGACGCCGGAGGTGACCGGGAAGGTACAGCAGGATCTCGTGCTGCTTGCCTGACGGACAGAACGTTTTACGCAATTAAGCAAGGAGCACTCTTGGATTCACCCGTACGACGCGCGGCGCTGAGGGATGCCTTCCACAGAACGTTCTGGGTCGCAAACGGAATGGAGTTGTTCGAACGTCTGGCCTATTATGGTCAGGGAACGATTCTCAGCATCTTTCTTCGCAACCACCTGCATTTCACCGAAATCGAGGCCGGAAAGATCTCTTCCGTCTTCGGCGGGCTGATTTATTTCCTTCCGATCTTCGCGGGAACGCTTGCCGACAAATTCGGTTTCCGGAAGTCGTTCTCGATCGCCTTCTTCGTTCTGGCGCTCGGGTACTTCCTGATCGGATCGACGGGAATGGAGGCCTTTTCGGGAATGTACGCCGGCCTACCGCTTTTCTGGGTGCTGGTGGTCATCGTCGTGCTCACTGCGGCGGGGGGTTCATTCATCAAGCCGTCAGTGCTCGGAACCGTCGCAGTGACATCGAAGCCAGAAACGAAGTCGCTCGGCTACGCAATCTACTACTGGCTCGTGAACATTGGAGCCGCACTGGGACCGGTGATTGCATATTTCGTGAGGGACAGGATCGGCATCCAGTATGTCTACGTTGTATCCGCTGTGAGCTGCGCCCTGATGTTCGGGGTCAACCTCCTTTTCTACAAGGAGGTGACCGACAGTGCTCACACGGTTGTAGAGTCGCTCGCCACAAAGATGAAAAACCTGGTCCTCGTTCTGACCAACGGGAGATTCATCCTGTTCCTCCTGATCTTCTCGCTGTATTGGGGGATGTTCTGGCAGCTGTTCATCGTTGTCCCCTTTTACATCAATGACTTCATCTCCAAAGACGCTCCGTTCGAGCTCGTCCTCTCGGTCGGGGCCTTGTCCATTATTGTTCTTCAGCTCCCCATTAACCGTCTGACGAAGCACCTTTCGCCGAAGGCGGCGATCCTCACCGGTTTCGCCGTCTCGATGCTCTGCTGGCCGGTGATTGCGCTCTCGTCGTCGCTCTGGATCATTCCGGTGGGGATTGTTGTCTGGTCCATCGGCGAGATGATTCAGGCCCCGCGGTACTATGAATACATTTCCGGGCTTGCTCCCAAGGGACAGCAGGCGCTCTTTCAGGGGTATGCCTTCCTTCCGATTGCCATTGCCTGGGGAGTAGGGGGCACGTTCGGCGGCTGGCTGTACACAACCTACGCGAAGGATGCCGGAAGCCCGATCACGGTCTGGTTCACCCTTTTCGGTGTCGGTATCGTGGCAGCCCTTCTGATGGCGCTGTATAATCTTTTCATCGCGCCGCGCGACGAGCAGGCACATCCGAAGGACTGACCATGCTTGGGCTTCTTCTGATACTGATCATGGCATCGGCGCGGGGGGATTCGTCAGGAGAGGCCATTCTGAAAAAGGTGGAGGAGTCGAGGGCGGGCATACGGGATTTTACCGTCACCCTAGATATCGAGGCGCACCTTGAACAGGTCAGCGTGTCGCCGATGCATGTGACGATGTATTTCAAGCAGCCGGACAAAATGCACTTTGACGGAGAAGGCTTTGCCATCATCCCCAGAGAAGCGGTCACGCTGAATCCCACCCATCTCCTCAAGCGATTCACGGTCGAGCGGGTGGAGCGTGACACGCTCAACGGAGAGAAGGAATTCAAGCTTTCCCTCAGACCGAATGACGAACGGATCCGCCTCCGATCGGCGACACTGTACGTTCATGCGGAACGCTGGACGATGGACCGGCTTACATCAACTCTTT
>DAIUKN010000192.1:0-5725 GCA_036848195.1 Bacteroidota bacterium | reverse complement strand
CGGCAACCAGCATCGAGGTGCGGACCTGTCCTGCAACTTCGGGCTGCCGTCCGCTGGCTTCCATTGCAGCGGCCGCGAGCTTGCCGATTCCGAGACCGGCACCGATCACCGTGATGGCTGCACCGAGACCTGCCGCCAGATAGCCAAGAGCTTTGGGATCCATGAGAATTCTCCTATGAAGAAAAATGTGACAGTGAATGCGTGGGTGGAGTTACGCTCCGTGTGCACCTTCCCCCTGTGCGCCATGGCTTTCCGTCTTCATCCCGAGTCCCATGAACAGAGACGTCAGCATGGTGAAGATATACGCCTGGAGAAAGGCAACGAACAATTCCAGAAACATGATCCCCACAACGAACCCGGCCGGGGCAATTGCGATGATGTACGATTGAAAAAGGAAGATCAGCCCTATGAGCGAGACGATGACGATATGACCGCCGGTCATATTGGCAAACAGACGGATGCAGAGGGCGAAGGGCTTGGTGAAGAGGCCGAGGATTTCAATCGGGACCATGATCGGCCAGAGGGCCCAGTGCACTCCACCCGTCAGGTGGGCGAGGTAGTGGCCGACTCCCTGCGACCGTATCGCCGCCGCCTGGATCATGACAAACGCAATGATGGCAAGACCGCCGGTGACGCTGACATTTGCCGTTGCCGATGCGCCGTACGGAATCAAGCCCATCAGATTCATCGTCAGGATGAAGAAGAAGGTGGTGAGCAGGTAAGGCATATATCGCACGCCGCCGGGCCCCATATTCGGGATCACGATCTCATCCCGGATGAAGACGACGAACACCTCCATCAGGTTGCCGTAGCCCCGCGGAACGGCCCGTTTCATATTGGCCCGCGCGGCCAGAATCGCCAGAACGCAAAGGAGCGCTCCGGCAAGCCAGAGGAACACCACATGCTTCGTGATCGAAAGGTCGATCGTCATGCCTCCCACGTGAATCGGCGGAAACACGGGGAGGTCAATATGGCCGAACGGGGTCTCCAGCACGTGCGAGTCCTGGAGATGGTGCAGCAATTCAGAAAACAGGTTTCCCTCACCGGGACCGCCCGCGTGCGCTCCGGCGGCGTGCAGTGTGTCCGCCGCACCGCGCATCACCTCAAGAGAATCCGCCGCCTCGTGGACCTGAACTGTCTCCAACGAACATCACCCCTGGTTTTTCACGATCACCTTTTTCTGGAGATACAGGATCTCCAGCACGAGAAAGATCAGATAGCATCCAAGCAACGACACAAGAAAGGCCACCGTGTGCAGATGGAACACCATAAGAAGTACCAGCATGACCAGCAACACCCCCAGCATCCTGATCCCCATGCCCCCAAGAACAACTTTGAGGAAGGTGGTATAGGACTTCTCAAACCCGTATTCAATGCTGAGGAAACCCGCCATCACGTTTGCCGTCGCGAGGAGCGCTCCGGCGACCACCGCCACAATAATCTCCCGTGAACCGTACCGGGCAAGAGGATACACCGCGAGAGCGCCGAGCACCGTCAGAACAATCAGAATCTGCAGCGGGAACGCCTTCTCAATCTTCACGCTTCGGCTCCTGGTGTTCCCTCTTCTCCCCCTTCGCTTCACGATCCTCATTCTTGCCGAGCGACACCGCAGTCCGGAAGAAGTTCACGAAGCCTCCCACTGTTCCGAGGACGAGCCCGGCGATCATGAGCCAGGGTGCCGTGTTGAATACACCGTCAAGCCACTGGCCCAGAAAGAAGAAGGCCACCACGGAAATCGCCAGCTGCAGTCCCAGTGTCAGAAAAGGGCCGAAATCCGAGATCCAGTGTTTACCGGAGTCTTCCGCCATGCCGTCAGTGATCGCGGTGTCCGCCTGGGCGGGGAGGTGTCGTCATCGCGCAGTGGCCGTCGAACACCGCGCCCTCATCAACCACGAGCCGCGAAGCGCGAATATCGCCTTTGACACTCGCCTTGCTCTCCAAGACCAGTTTCTCGTTTGCCGTCAGACTGCCGGTCACCTTGCCGGCGAGGGAAATGTTCGACGCCTGCACGGTTCCTTCAATGACGCCGTTGAGTCCGATGGCGGCATGGGCCTTCGCGATCAGGTCACCCACCAGCTTTCCATCGATGCGGATGCTCCCCTCGGTGGTGATCTTTCCCTCGATGACGGTGTTGGAGCCGACGAGGCTCAGTTCACTGTCTGTCGATCGTTTTTCAGCCATGTGCCTTCCTGGTCTGTGTGTTTTCCCTTGAGTGGGGTCAGCAGGTACAGATTCGGATCCTGCGGTATTCCGTCTTTCCATACTTCAAAATGCAGGTGTGGTCCGAGGCTCGTTTGCCCCGATGTGCCCAGAAGTGCCACGGGCTCACCCCGCCTGACCCGCGCCTGTGCGCTTTTGAGAAGCGCCTGATTATGCTTGTAGACCGTCATGAATCCACCGCCATGGGCGATGATCACCATGTTACCGTCGTCGAAAGTCCAGTCGGAGAAGACCACCTGCCCGTCAGTGGCTGCGAACACCGGGGTCCCGCGCCGCCCGGCAAAATCCATTCCGAAATGATTCCGCGCCGGATCGAACATCTGTGTCACAAATCCTTCTGTCGGCACAAGCAGGGGGAAGTTCGATCGGGGGAGTTCTTCTTCGGTCGCCACCATGCTGAACCCTCCAGGCCGCATCTCGGCTTCGCCCTGAAGATCGGGGGCGACAGCTGCCGACCGGGCCCCCGTCCGCATCGCCCTGCTTTCATCGCGGTCGGTTGGCGGTTCAGCGCCCCTGGCGGTGACGCGGGGTGCGTTCTTCGCCGCACTGCTATCTTTCGCTCCCCCCTCTCCCAACGCCTTTCGCAACTGTGCGTTGTAATCGCTCAGCGTCATGACGGTCTGTGCGAGAGAGTTGAGCTGCTCCTGTGTTTCCTTGATCTGCCGGCCGTATTTCTGTTCGAGCTCAGGATTCGGAATCGGCACAACCATGGCAACAGGAGTGAACATGAGCACTGCGAGGGTTAACGCCACGACGAGAGAGGCTGCTGCCGCGCCGAGCAGCAAGAGCTTCCACCGGCTCGCGTGAAAGGAGAGGGTCCCTTTTCCTTCCCCTACCGGAACAACCAGGATATCAAAGTGGCTGGCATTTTTCCTCCGCCGGCTCCCCTCCTGAGGCATTTCCTGTCCTGAGAAATTTGAACCATAAGATACGCAACCTTGCGCTCAAAGTCAACGGACGATTCCGTTAAAACCTTCTCAGATATGCACTTGGGGCGATTGACCGAGGAATTCTCCCCAGCGCGTCAGGACATATTCATGCATCCGGCTCTTGTAGAGCTCCCGGTCAAAGGTCAGGGCGAACGCGCGCATGGCGGCAGGGTCGAATTCTGTGGTCCGGAAGCGACCGATCGCATTCAGGAGGGAGTCAACTGTCTGGTCCCTGAAGAGTACTCCCGTGCGGACGCCGGGGGCATCCAGAACAGTCTCCAGCGCACCACCGCGAGCGTAGGCAATCACGGCCTTTCCGCACGCCATCGCCTCAACCGGCACAATCCCGAAATCCTCTTCGCCGGGGAAAATCACACCACGGCACCGAGCATAGTATTCACTCACCTCAGCTTCTGACCTCCATCCGGTGAATTCGATCGTCGGCCCCGCGAGGGCTCGCAGGCGCGCTTCCTCCGGACCGCTCCCCACAACGATGAGCCGTTCACCGATCCGGTTGAACGCTTCAACGGCCAGATCGACACGCTTGTATGGTACGAGCGCACTGACGATCAGGAAATACCCGTCATCGCGCGTTCCGAACGAGAATCGTGATGTGTCCACGGGTGGATAGATAAGGTCCGACGTTCGCCCATAGATGCGCCGGATCCGCTCGCGGACGTTTTCCGAAATTGCAACAAAGTGGTGCGGTGAGGCGGCGGTCCGGACGTCCCAGCGGCGGAGCGCGGGCGCAACCGCAGACATTCCGAGCCGCGTCAGGAGACCTGCACGGCCTGGCCCAAAGTAGTCGTTGTATTGATCCCAGATGTATCGCATCGGTGTGTAACAGTAACAGAGATGGAGCGCGTGCGGGGGTACACGCACGCCTTTGGCCACGCAGTGGTTGGAACTGATCACACAGTCGAAATCGTCCATGCGGAAACGTCGCACCGCTGCCGGAAACAGCGGCAGATAATGCCGGTACCCTTCCGCAGCGAAGGGAAGGGACTGGATGAAGGAGGTGTGTATCGGCATCCGCTCGATCGTCGCCGAAACAGACCCTTTCACGTGGACCAGCGCGAAGAGCGTGGCCCGGGGAAAGACCTCACAAAGGGCTTCGACACATTTCTCTCCGCCGCGCATGGATGTGAACCACTCATGCACGATCGCAATCCGCCGGGGCTCACTCAAGTTGATTCCCTGAGGGGTGCTCACTATATTGCTTCCATGAATGTCCTTTTGGTTCCGCTTCTGTTCATCCTCTTCTTCATCCTGTTTGCGTCACTGGTCATTTTTGTCATTGGACCCGTGATGCTCATGCAGCCGTACCGCCGCACCATCGATTACTACCGCAAATACACCTCCATCCTTCACCCCTCCGACCTCGGCATGACGGTCGAGGAGTTCACCCTCAAGACGGCAGAGGGGATACCGTTAAGTTGCTGGCTGATTCGGGCACCGGTCAGGGCGAGGGGGACCGTCATCTACATGCACGGGGTAAGCGAGTGCAAGATCGTCGGCATCCCGATGGCGCGCGCCCTGTTCGACCGCGGATTCAATGTCCTCCTCTACGACTCCCGCCGTCACGGGGAGAGCGGGGGCTCCTTCTGCACCTACGGGTTCTACGAAAAGCATGACCCGACGACGGTTATCAATGCCTTGCAGTTGCGCACGGACCTCACCATCGGGAAAGTGGGCCTTTTCGGCGCTTCCATGGGTGCCGCCGTAGCGATCCAGACTGCCGCCATTGACCAAAGGGTGGCTGCAGTCGTAGCGGAGAGCGGCTTTGCAACACTCCGGGGCATTTTCGACGACTACCAAAAGAGGATGATCATGCTCCCCTGGCACTACCTCCGGAACATCGTCATCAAGCGTTCGGAGCTCATGGCGCATTTCAAAGCCAACGCCGTTTCCCCGCTGGAAGCGGTCCGCCAGATTCACGTCCCTCTGTTCATTCTGCACGGCACTGCTGATACGCTGATCCGTTCAGCCTATTCCGAGCAGGTGTACGCGAACGCCAATCCGCCAAAAGAACTCTGGCTCATCACGGGCGCACGGCACGACAATATGGCGGACGTGGGTGGCAAGGCGTACGAAGATCGGATCGTGGCGTTCTTCGAGAAGACCCTTACGGATCAGAGCGGCAGCCAGTAGCTGACCTTCAGGAACACCACATCCTCGTGCGGGAGGGCAAACACTTCCCCGAACCGGTCCCCGAATCCCGTCTGATAGTGTCCCGAATCACCCGCGCGCGATTGTGTCCAGACGAGATACAGCGCGCTTCCCGGCATGAATTCCCACCGGAGGAGGACGTTGGCGTTGAACGTTCCCTGATTGAAGTTATAGTCCGGCGTCGGTGTCACATCGGCGACAAACGTCGTGCTGCCGGTGAGCCTTCGGTAGTTTGCGTAATTTCCGCGGGCGAGAAGCATCTGCGTGTAGAACTGCAGGGTGAGGTTCCGCGCAAAGGTCAGGATCCCCCGCAGCTCCAGGTCCAGCTCATCGACGTCCCGGTCCGCGAACAAGCTCGTCCCATTCACGACGGGCACACTTCCCCCGCTGACCACCGCCGCTTCTTC
>DAIUKN010000191.1:0-5728 GCA_036848195.1 Bacteroidota bacterium | reverse complement strand
GACCACTATGCGAGGCAGGCCTCTCTCGCAGAAGAGAGTGCCGAACAGCCGTCCGCCGGCATCCTTACACCGCGCGAGCGTGAAGTCCTCCAGCTTGTGGCCGAGGGGCACACGCACCAGCATATTGCTGATCTCCTCTTCATCAGTGTCAGAACAGTTGACACGCACTGCAACAACATCATGAGAAAGCTGAACATTCATGATGGCCCCGGTCTCGTTACGTACGCTTTGAAGAACGGGATCATTACCCTTCCCCGGTAGCAATACCTTCCTTTCGGGCATCTGGCCAAAAATACGCAGGAGAACGTATTGCCCGCAGATGGCCAATATTGTACCATTGGTTGCCAATGGCCTTGCAGGCATCCCCCTTTTCAGCGATTTCAGTGACATGGCGACGATGAGTGGTTCGCAAGATCAGGATCGATCCGATACCCCCGGCGGCGGCGTTACTGCTGGCGAGATCAGGGTCCTTGTTGTGGATGACCTGTCCGCGAATCTTGATCTGCTGGAGGACGTGTTGACCGATTCCGGTTATCTCCCGGTTCGTGCGTCAAATGGCGTTGAAGCGCTGAAGAGGCTAGATGAAGGGACCGTTCACGTTATTGTCGCTGATGCGATGATGCCGAAAATGGACGGCTTTCAGCTCTGCAAGGAAGTCCGGGCGCATCACGCCTTTGCGAGGATCCCGCTCATTATTTATTCGGGCACGTATGTAGACGACGCTGATCGGGAATTTGCCCGGAAGATCGGCGCTGACCGTTATGTGATGAAGACGGCCGGTCTCGATCCGCTGACCGACGCCGTGAACGATCTTGTACAGCAGAGGTATGGGCTGAAGCCGGGACAGGTGCCTCCGGAAAAGAAGGAGCGGATCGGGGATCAGGCGTTTCTCGAGCAGCACCATACTCTTGTGATCAAGAAGCTGGAAGAGAAGATGGCGGAGCTCGAGCAGAATGCGCGACGGCTCGAGGCCAAGAACCGGGAGATACAAATCTCCGAGGATCGCTATCGCAGCCTCTTTGAACACGTGAGCCTTGCAATTTTCGTCGTGGACCGCGCCACCGGGCGCGTGCTTGACGTCAACACAAGGGGTCTCTCGCTCCTGCGAATGACCCGTGGCGAGTTGCTTGAGCTGCCGCAGATTCCATTTGCTGATGATGGAGGCCTGGCCGAGAGTATCAGGAAAGCAGAGACGACCTTTAGCGGCGAGGCTGCATTGAAGACGGGCGACGGGGAGGTGCTCTATGTTGAAGTCGGCGTTGGCCCTATGACACAGCGCGAAGACACCCGCGTTGTGCTGTATGTGCGCGACAGTACTGAACAGCGGAAATTGAGGGCGCAGTTGTTTCAGGCGGAGAAGATGGGCCTCCTTGGACGACTGGCGGCCGGAATCGCGCATGAAATCAGAAACCCCCTCTCGGCAATCTCTTTGAATCTGCAGTACCTGTTGCAGAAATACGGCAGCAATGCGGACATCCACCAGTCAGCCCGAGATGCCCTCGAAGGGACCCAAAGGGTTGCCGCCGTGGTCGAGAACACGCTTGGCCTGGCAAGAATTTCTCCTCCCGTGTTGAGGCCGGAGAATATCAATCCCCTCGTCGAGGCAGTTATAGGCTTTCTCAGGATCTCCACGCAGCAGAAAGACATTCATCTGGAGTCACATCTGATGTCGGGCCTGCCGCCAATCCTGGCGGACGCAAAGCAGGTGCAGCAGGTGGTATTGAATATCATCCAGAATGCCATCGATGCATCCCCGGAACACGACACCGTCACGGTCAGAACCGGGCGGTCTGGCGAGAGGACGATTGAGGTTGGTGTCCGCGACCATGGCCCCGGCATACCCCCGGGGCAACGGCAGCGGCTGTTCGAGCAGTTCCAGACGACGAAGTCCGGAGGGACCGGCCTGGGTCTCTCCCTGTCCAAGCAAATCATGGACCGCCATGATGGCGACATACGCGTTGACGTCGCGCCGCAGGGAGGGACGGTGGTCACCATCGTTTTTCCAGTGGCTGGCGCATAGCGAGAAGGGAGGAACCAATGTCCAAAGGAAAAATTCTGGTCGCCGATGATGAGCTCATCCTGGGCAATACGCTCAAGAAGGTACTTGCCGACCAGGGATACACGATTGAAGTCTGCACGCGGGGCGAGGACTTCTTTGGGATCCTCGGAGAACGCCGGCCCGATCTGATCCTTCTTGACATCTTCTTGGGGGATGCCAACGGCATTGACCTTTTGAACAGGATGCGAAAAGAAGGGTGGAACACGCCTGTCATTATCATGACCGCCCATTCCGATGTGGCTCTGGCCGTCCGTGCGATGAAGGAGGGGGCCGCGGATTTCGTCGTAAAACCGTTCGATCTCAACCACATCGTGGTTCTGATCGAGAAGAACCTTGAACACGCCCGTCTGGAAACGCGCGTGAGGATCCTGCAGGAGGAACTGGAAGAGGGCCACCTTCCCCGCGGCATTGTCTGCCGAAGTGCCGGATTGAAGCGAGTGCTGGAGATCGCGGAAAAACTGGCGCTGAGCGACAACACCACCGTTCTGCTGGAAGGGGAGAGCGGGACCGGGAAAGAGGTGATCGCCAGATTTCTGCACCAGAAGAGTGCCCGGGCCGACAAAACGTTCATCACGCTCAACTGCGGTGCAGTTCCGAAGGATCTGGCCGAAAGTGAGTTCTTCGGCCATGAGAAAGGAGCGTTCACCGGGGCGGGCGACAAAATGAAACAGGGGAGATTCGAAATAGCGGACGGGGGGACGATTTTGCTTGACGAGATCGGAGAACTGTCGCTGGACATGCAGGTGAAACTCCTCCGCGTTCTCGAAGACAAGACGTTCTACCGGCTTGGCGGCATGAAGGAAATTGCCGTCGACGTCCGCATCATTGCTGCGTCGAACCGGGAGCTTGCACGCGAAGTGGAGCAGGGGCGGTTCCGTGAAGATCTCTACTACCGCCTCAATGTCGCCTCCATCACGATACCGCCGCTGCGAAGCAGGAAGGAGGATATCCCGGATCTTGTGCAGTCGTTCCTCAAGGAATTCTGCACCCGGTTCAGCCGCCCGGCTCCCGCGATCACCACCGAAGCGCTCCGCTATCTTCAGCAGCTCCCCTGGCGTGGGAATGTTCGCGAACTCCGTAATGCCATCGAACGTGTCGTGCTTCTGAACAACGTTCCGATGCTCGGCGTGGACCATTTTGCGTTCCTGCTCCCCGCAGGAGGATCCCCGATGAGCCTCATCGTGAGCGGAGGAAGGCGATTTGTTCTTGAGGTTCCGCCGCACGGAGTGCCGATGAACGAGGTGGTCCGGGAGCTCATACTCAAGACGCTGGATATCGTGGGCGGAAACCAGGTCCAGGCAGCAAAAGTGCTCGGCCTCACCCGCTCCAAACTCCGCTACCGGATGGAACAGCTGGGAATCCATCCCGAGCAGCGCACGTACAGGGCAAATTCCGAATTGGCATGACGAAGAAGAACGGGCGCAACGGGACGCCTGACAAGCAAATCCGTGTCGCGGTGCGAGGGAACGGATCGGGGAAGAAGAACGGCTCCTCGTCGGATAGGTCTGCAGGAGAGGGCCTTTTCCGGTCAATGGCGGACGCATCGCCGCTCATGGTATGGATGTGCGGTCCAGATGGAGCGATGACCTACTTCAGTTCGCGCTGGCTGGAGTTCACAGGCCGTGCGCGATCGAAAGAGATCGGATCCGGGTGGACGACGGGCTTGCACCCTGAAGACGCCGGCTCCGGTTTGAAGACGTTTCATGCAGCCATGGGCGCCTGCCAGCCGTTCCGGATCGAATGGCGTCTGCGCCATGCCGACGGTTCATACCGGTGGGTCCTCTTCTCCGGATCGCCCCGGCTGGTGCGAAAGCGGTTCGCCGGGTACGTCGGCACTGCCATGGATTTCACGTTGCGCAGGCAGAACCAGGAGGCTCTCCGCGAGAGCGCATCGCGCTACCGCGGGCTCGCGGAGAGCATCGGGGACGTCTTTTGCGCGATGGATGGAAATTCGCGGTTCATTTATTGGAACAGGGCGTGTGAGCAGTTGACCGGCCGGTCGGCCACCGAAGTGGTTGGCCGCTCCTTGTACGAGGTTTTTCCGGAATCGCAGGGATCAGACGTCGACGGGCTCTTCCGTACCGTGACTGCAACCGGTCGTCCGGGAAGCCTTGAGCTGGAATTTCCGGGCAAGGACCGGCGTATCCCTCTTGAGATCTTCGTCTACCCGGCGCACTCCGGGCTCTCGGTGATTGCCAAGGACATTACTGCCCGCCGGAACGCCGAGCGGGCGCTCCGTGCGTCTGAGGAGAAATACCGCAGCATTTTTGAGCATGCGAACGATGCTATCCTCATCGTAGAACCCCGGACGGAAAGAGTCCTCGAAGCGAACAGCAAAGCCCTTCACCTGTACGGGTTCACCCGCGAGGAGTTTGTTGGGATGAGCCTGAAGAAGATCACGATGGACATCGCTCGCGAGGAGCAGCAGATCGAGCAGACCCTTCAGGGGGGGCTCTCCACGGACTTCGAGACGGTCCAGTTCCGTAAAGACGGGACCCCCCTGACCCTTATGGTCAATGCATCGGTAATCGATTATCGCGGGCAGCCGGCGATTCTGAGCATTAACCGCGATACGTCCCGCCTCCATACGGCCGAGGAGGTGCTCATCAGCGAGGACAACATCCTCCGGCGTCTGCTCGCCAGCACGGACGATATTGTCTTCATGCAGGACAGGGAGGGACGCTACCTTTTCTATAACGGCTCGCCCCGGTACGGCCTGGCGTTTGAGGAGGCGCACGGGAAGACTCCGTACGACTTCCACACGCCACAGACCGCCCGAAGGATGATGGAACGGCTCTACCAGGTGATAACAACGGGCCGGAGCGTCTCGGGGGAGATGAAATGGGACTGGCACGGTGAACCGATCTGGTTCCTGGACCAGTCTTCGCCCGTCCGCAACGCCGCCGGCGAGGTTACGTCAGTCGTCACCATCTCCCGGAACATCACGGACCGGAAGAGGGCGGAAGAAAAACTGCGCTGCAGCGAGGAGCGGTACCGGGCGTTCATCGAACAGAGCGCCGATGGCATCTGGCGCTTTGAGTCGGTCCGTCCCATCCCGGTCTCCCTCTCCGAGGACGAGCAGATCGAACAGATTTTCCGATATGGATACCTCGCCGAATGTAACGAGGTAATGGTGCGCATGTTGGGACAGCAGAGGGCCGACGGAATCCTTGGTGCGCCGATCGGTTCATTGATCTCACGTGAAAACGCGCAAACCATGAATTATCTCCGCGCCTTCATCCGTTCGGGCTACCGACTGACGGAGGCCGAGTCGAGAGAGGTCGATTCCCAGGGAAACGTCCACTACCTGTTCAATACGTTTGTCGGAATCACGGAAGAGGGCTACCTGATCCGAGCCTGGGGGAGCCGCCGGGATGTCACCGAGCGGACCCAGGTGGAACGGCAAATGCGTCTGCTCGGACAGACCATCACCAGCACCCGCGACTGTATCTCGATCACTGACCTGGAACACAGGATCCTCTTTGTGAACGACGCGTTTCTGTCAACCTACGGCTATGCGGAGGAAGAAATCGTCGGGAAACCCGCCGCCATTCTCCAGTCACAGGCGGTGGCCGAAGGCGAACCCGACCGGGTCAGTCCTGCGAAGCTCAACGGCGGATCGTACGCCGAGGTTCTTCATCGGCGCAAGGACGGTGCGGAAATTCCCCT
>DAIUKN010000190.1:0-5739 GCA_036848195.1 Bacteroidota bacterium | reverse complement strand
ATGACCTGGCAACAGCTGACGCTGGCGACCCGGAGTCTCCTTGCCGTTCAAAACCAATCGCTTGATTCGTCGACTTCAATCAGGCTCATATTCGTACCGCCGGTGATATTCACCGGCACCCTCCGGGCTCCCGCGATGTGTGATGGCGAGCCTCTCCCTTGTCATTTGCTGAAGATCCTATCGCAGGGAGCGGGATGGACGCGGTTCAATTCTGTCCATCGCGTGATTCCCGGCGACCCCTCGGTACCGGCCGCGTTTTCTGCCAGAGTGTATATTGATCCTCCGTCAGAACAGCTTTCATCCTCGTGTCCGTCTCCTGACGGATCTTCTGCATGGTCTCGCGCATTGCGCTCCTGTCACCTCCGGCGGCCTTGGATGCGGCTCTCATGCTGGTGTCCGCAGCAGTGAAAATCTCCAGCACTTTTGCCTTCTGGTCACCGGTAAGCGCAAGCTGCTTTGCGAGAGAGTCGGTCCGGGCCTGGGGGCTCAGTCTCATCTGCTGGGCATCGAGTTGTGTGAAGCAAACCGTGAACAAGATTGACAACGCGGTTAAGAGCCACTTTAATCGTGACATATTTCTCCTCCTTCAGTTGGTTGCCCCTTTGACACGTGATGGGGCCTTCAGGTTTGATACGCGGGGGGGCTGGTTGTCAGGAGCCGGGGTAGCGTTGTCCCGGACTCTCTGATTCCAGGTGCTTCTGCCAGGACGCACCGGCTTCGGGGGGTGCCAAGAAATCAACGAAAAAGCCTTAAGAGCAGTGAAATCGGCGTGTCTCGAGCCGCTGGTTGGCCATTGAATGATGATTTCGATTGATTTGCCTTGACAATAACTCTGCTAATCGGTATCTAGTGCCGTTCCATCGTATTCTTTGTACAACCAAGATCAGTTGTGGCAGGGTGAAAGATTCCGACTCCGTCCTGAGAATCGGACGTCGTCGAGGTGTTGCGGAGACTGGGCCCCCCATTATGACTGGTTGGCGTGGCACAGACAGAGTTCTTATAGACCTGTTCTTTTCTATTTCGATTGTCGGGTAACCTCTCTACTCAGTTGGAGAGGTCATCATCAGTCTCAGGAGATCCTGTGCTCTACGGGATATCATGCTCGACGAATCGTTCCTCCTCATGGAGTAGCCAGGACCGGACTCCTTCCGCACCGGCCGCTCCTTCACCCCGGCGTTCATCCACCAACACGTTCCCCGTTTTCCTCCTTCCCATTGATCGGCTTAGAGACACCCTTTCCGAAGGCTCCATCAAATACAGCTCAATTGAGATGGCAGAGTCTACCGTTTTCGTAAGCAGAAACGATGGCAGGACTGTCCCTGTTGCCGGGCGCGTAAAGAAAGGTATGAAAACAACAAACGGTTCTTCTTCACTCAACATATCCATCAACCACACAAAAGGAGTCGGTGCCATGAAACGATCAACACAAACAATGATCAAAGCAGTTTCCATGCTTCTTGTGATGGGAGTGCTTATGAGCACAGGATGCCAGCAGAAACCGGACGCTTCTCACAAATTGAAACCCCTCATCGACAAGTATGTGGAGGTTTGGAATGGCGGAGACCTGAAAGAATTGGATGCGTTTATTGATACACACTTTGTGAGACATGTAAACCTCCAGCCTGACGTTGAAGGTGTCGACGGACTAAGGAAAGTCATCACTGGATTCAGGGCTGCGTATCCGGATCTCAAAATAGTCGTCAATGACGGGGTCTATTCAGATAACAACTCATCCGCAGGTCGCTGGACATTGACCGGAACGAATACCGGTTCCGGCGCAATGCCTCCCACGGGAAAGTTTGTGAAGATATGGGGATTAGATATTATCCACTATGCGAACGGGAAGATTTCTGAGGAGTGGGTTGGATTCGACAACCAATCCTTGATGGAGCAACTCGGCTATACGATGACACCTCCATCTGAAACAAAGCACTAGAAATCAATCAAGGGACCGGGTAATCGCAAAGCATTTCTTCTGCATCGCTTACATCTGTAGCATCATCACCTAATCAATCACAGTCAAACGGGAGGATTTGTTATGAAAGCATTCGCATCGTATCTCATGGTGGTCGTTAGCGGATTGAGTCTCATAGGGGGAACCCAGGCCTCCGCGCAAAAGAAGATGGGTAAAGAGGCGGTCCTCTGGGCTCCTGAAGACCTCAAATGGGTACCGCTGAGCCCCGGAGCTCCGGGCGTCATGAGTGTCACGCTCTGGGGTGACAACACAAAGGGGGCGTATGCTGGAATAACAAAGTTCCCGGCAGGCTTCAAGGCGCCGCTCCATACCCACACCTATGCGACAAAGATTGTGGTTATCAAGGGAGCATATACGTACAACGGCAAGAAGTATGGACCTGGTTCTTACCTCTATGTTCCAGGCGGGATGAAGCATGAGAGCGGAGGGGTTGACGATTCTGAGTCCATCTTCTTCATCGAACAGGACGGCACATTCGATTTGAAGCCGGTGGAGCCGCCAAAAGGAAAACCATAGTATCTGGGAAGTGTCGGTGCAATGAACATGACGGCGAGATTGGAGGCGCATTCGCCTCATCAAACACATGGAGAGGAGTTGGCGATGACGGATCAACAAGTCAAGACCTTAACCGGGGGAGAGATACGTGTCAATGGAGAAACCATCGACAAGTTGGCGGAGAGCATTCGCGGGCGGGTCCTCACGCCCCAGTCGGAACATTACGATGAAGCGCGAACAATTTGGAATGCCATGATCAATCGGCGGCCTGCGCTGATCGTGCAGTGTGCCAGCGCTGCCGATGTCGTGCGCGTGGTTCGATTTGCCGGCGAGCACAAGCTGCTTGTGGCGGTTCGCGGCGGCGGGCACAATATCGCGGGGAGTGCCCTATGCGACGGCGGGTTGGTGATCGACCTTTCGCCAATGAAGTCGGTTCGTGTTGACCAGGCGGGCCAAACAGCACGCGTTGAACCCGGAGTGACCCTGGGAGAATTTGACAACGACGCACAGACTTTCGGGCTTGCCACGCCCCTTGGGATTAATTCCACGACAGGTGTTGCGGGGCTTACACTCGGCGGCGGTTTCGGATGGCTCAGCCGCAAGCTCGGACTTTCGATTGACAATCTCATCTCCGTGGATCTGGTCACTGCCGCGGGTGCGCTGGTGAAGGCGAGCGAAACTGAACACCCGGATCTGTTCTGGGCGATTCGGGGCGGCGGCGGGAATTTTGGAATCGTCACCTCCTTCGAGTTCAAACTGCACAAGGTCGGTCCGGTAGTTCTTGCGGGGTTGATCATCCATCCTCTTGATGCTGCTCGTGATGTTCTCCGATTCTATCGCGACTTCATCAAGAAAACGCCGCAAGAATTTGTCTGCTGGTTTGTGATGCGCAAAGCGCCTCCCCTTCCTTTTCTTCCGGTCGAGTGGCACGGGAGGGAAATCCTTGCTCTCGCCGTGTGCTATTCGGGCGCTGTCAGTGAAGGGGAACGTGTGGCTAAGCCGCTGCGGAGTTTCGGCAAGCCGATTGCCGACGTGATTGCCCCGGCCCCATTCGTTGCCTGGCAGCGCATTCTCGATCCTCTCCTCGCACCTGGAATGCGCAACTACTGGAAGTCCCACGATTTCCGGGAGGTGAGCGACGGACTCATCGACGTGCTTATCTCGTTTGCCCGTCGCATTCCCGACCCTCAGACCGAGATCGCCTTCGCCCAGTTAGGCGAAGCTGTTACCAAAGTGCCGGGCGATGCCACGGCATACACCCCTCGTGACGCCCAGTTCGTCATGAACGTGCATGGACGATGGGACGACCCGGCAAATGACACGAAGTGCATCAGCTGGGCGCGAGACCTCTTCCAGGCTGCGGCGCCGTTTGCAACTGGAGGCGCATATGTGAATTTCCTCACGCAGGAGGAACATGACCGCGTTCGGTTGGCATACGGCAGCAACTTTGACCGCCTGGTCCAACTCAAGAAGAAGTACGATCCGGACAATTTCTTCCGGTCAAACCAGAACATCCAGCCTGCACGTTGACGCGAACGTTCAACGAAGTGGATCTGAGTGCTGTTTCTGGCAAAACAAATGCCCCGATAGTCGGGGCATTTGTGCTTCTTCGGCCCCCGGTGCCGGCAGACTTGCACGGGTACCGCCAGGAGAGGCGGCTTCGGTGGCGGCAACCAAGAGATCAAAGAAATGGCCACCGAAATCGGGCGTGCCTTGAGCCGGAAGGTGGCCCTTGACGATAACTCCGCTCATTGGCATCCGGGAAGAGTGTTCTTACGGGCACCGCCACGGCGAGGTCGCATTTGCCGTTGTTGCTTTGATCAATTTTGGATTCAGGCACGCAAGACAAGAAGGCTCAGGAATTCGCGCACACTTCTCAGTATCTACCCTGAGGAGCCTTTGAGGTGTTTCACCGAGTTGACATTCCCATGGATTGCCGGTAGCTTGCGAAAGTGCCGAAGGTCGGCCAGATCCCGTTAAGCAGTGACAACAAACATTCAGGGAGCATGCAATGAAGGGAGAAGAACTCCGTTCGATACAGAAGCCGTTGAAGGAGCGTTACCGGGATGATCCGGGTTCTGCTCGCATCACCCTCAAGGCGGAAGGGCGGATGGGTGAAGGAATCACTTGCAATGTTCAGACAGGCAAAGCCCTGGCAGAGGCGGGTCTTCATCCCGCCACCGGGGGGAGCGGGATGAACGTTTGTTCAGGTGATATGCTTCTCCAGGCACTGGTCGCCTGTGCGGGCGTGACGCTTGCGGCAGTGGCGACATCGATCGGCGTAGACCTCCGCAATGCGGTCATTCGAGCAGAAGGCGATCTCGATTTCAGGGGGACCCTGGGCGTTTCAAAAGAGGCACCGGTTGGATTTCAACACATTCGACTGCATTTTGATCTCAATACTGATAGTTCGCCCGAGGAGATTGCCAAGCTGATCACCCTCACGGAGCGATACTGTGTGGTATATCAAACGCTCCGCCAGTCGCCGCGACTGAGTGTCTCTGAAAGCATCACTGCAGCCTGACCGGCGGGCTTGCACGGCTGGCGGTTTCGGCGAATAATGCATCAATCGGGCTGAATTGCCAATCGATTGCGGCCCATTTCGCCCCAGTAACATCCCATGTTCATGGGATTGACACTCCTCGAGCGTTTGGCTAACATTCCGATAGAGAGGTATTACTTTGATTTCCTGTTGCAGACAGCCCGGGGTAGGTGAAGACCGGGCACTCCTCCTTGCCAGCTTCATTGGCCTGTCAAGCATTCCCTCCCAATCAGGTGTTCAGTCGACCAGATGCGGTCATTCCATCCACCGCACTCAACCTCTACCATTGTAGAAAGGGGAAAGTCATGAAGGTATTCTCTTTGGCTCTCTTGCTGATGGCAAGCATGGCGTTTGTGCTGATGGGTTGTTCGGACAATTCGGCGCCGCTAGTATCGCCGACAGACCGGTCCGCGAGTGAGCCTGGTTCCCTGGGAAAAGCTATTGTTACCAGTTTCACCTTTACTCATGTGCCAGTAGGGTTCACGGGCGAAGGCGAATACAATCTTGTACCAGGGGGAAAGTGGCAAATGAAGAAGTTTGGCGTAAGGGAACAGTTTCTCTCGTCCGACCCACGTGGAACGGGAATTATGGTCCACTATCTAAGTCTTACCATCGATGCTGTTACAGGCGAGGGTCCTTGTCACGGGTCGTTCACCTTAACACCCGCTGAAAATGTCGCGGATGGAGAGGTATGGGAAGGTACTTACGAGGGATATAGGTCAAAATC
>DAIUKN010000189.1:0-5770 GCA_036848195.1 Bacteroidota bacterium | reverse complement strand
ATTCCTCCACAAAGCCGTTGTCAAGGTGGTAATGCATGAAGCCTGAACGGATCTCCCCCAGCACGGCGTGGGATGCCGTCGTCTTTGCCGCGGCGACCGCAGTCGCGATCGTTCTCCCTCTTCATCTTGCGCTGGGACGCGACAAGGTTCCCTGGTTCTGGGTATTCGACGCCGTCGTCGGCACGATCTTTATCGTCGACTTCATTGTCAATCTCCGTGCCTCCCGGTGGTCGGTGCGCGATCAGGGGCTCTTCTGGTTCTTTGCGGACTTTCTGTCGGCTTTTCCCGTGCATCTCCTCCCGTGGGGAGACTTCCTGGTCGGCGTTCGGCTGCTGAAGATGCTCCGGGTGGGGGAATTGATGCGCGAGTGGCGCAGGGAGCGTCTGCAGCACTGGAACACCCTTCGTCTCGTCTACTTCGCCTATTGGGTCGCCCTGTTGGTGCAGATGCTCTCCGTCGGCTGGCTGCTCCTCCGGACCGCCGGTGCCGATGCGCCCACATGGGGAGGATATCTCCGTGCCCTCTACTGGTGCATTGTGACGGTGACAACAATCGGCTACGGTGACATCACCCCGCAGAACAATCCGGAGATCATCTACGCGATCGGCGTCATGATTGTCGGCGTGTCTATGTACGGTTACGTCATCGGAAATATTGCGACACTTCTCGCCAATCTCCATCCCGCACGGAGATATTACCTGGAGAACATGGAGCGCCTGGGAGCATTCATGGCATACCGCGGCCTTCCGGCCAATTTGCAGCGCCGCATCCGGGACTACTATGCCTACGTTTGGGAACAACGACTGGGATACGACGAGTCAGCGATTATTGGCAGCCTCCCGCCTGGCCTCCATTCGGAAGTCTCCCTGTTCCTCAAACGTGACGTGATCGAGAAGGTCCCATTCTTCAAAGGTGCCAGCGATGAGCTGATCCGGGAGGTCGCCATACAGATGAAGCCCGTTGTTTTCACGCCGGGCGACTATGTCTTCATGGCAGGCGAACCGGGACGAGAGATGTATTTCATTAGCCGCGGCCAGGTCGAGGTGATTTCCCGCGACGGATCAGCCGTTGTTGCGGTGTTGAACGAGGGGGATTTCGTCGGAGAGATGGCCCTCCTCCTCGGCCGTCCGCGAGTGGCGACGGTTCGCGCGGTGGGATACTGCGACCTCTACTCCCTCGATAAAGCGGCGTTCGACCGGATCCTCGCAAGTTACCCGAAGTTCGCGGCGCACATTGAGGCCATGGCGAAAGAACGCGAAGAAAAGCACTGAGATGGCTACAAACCGAACTGCCGCCCTCCTTGGCGCGACAGGACTCGTCGGAAGTTCCTGTCTGCAACATCTGCTTCATGATCCCTCGTACAACGAGGTACGCGCAATAGCCCGCCGGCCGATCCTCTTGGACCATCCAAAGATGCGGTTGATCGAGGCCGATTTTGATCGACTCCCGGGGCTCGGGGACACCCTGGGGGCGGACGACGTTTTTTGCTGCCTCGGGACAACTATCAAGAAAGCCGGGACCCGTGAGGCGTTCCGAAAGGTGGATTTCACGTATCCCGTGGATGCAGCCACTCTGGCTCTGGAACGGGGGGCCAGACAGTTTCTCCTCATCTCATCGCTGGGCGCGAACCCCGAATCCCGCGTATTCTATAATAGGGTGAAGGGTGAGCTGGAGGAAGCGATCGGCACTCTCCCATTTGTGGCGGTCCATATATTCCGGCCATCGATGCTCCTCGGCGACAGAGTCGAATTCAGGCCAGCCGAAAAGGTGGGTGCCGCCCTGATGACGTCACTCTCGTTCCTGATGACCGGAAAGCGGAGGAAATACCGTCCGATTGAGGCTGACGTCGTAGCGCGTGCCATGGTGTATGCCGCCGGTCAGGGGAAACAGGGTCTGCACACGTACGAGTCGGATACCATACAGGAGATGGGGACGCATGGGTGAGACATTCTTCAAGAAATTCGGCCTCCTGCTGGTCCTGGGGATCGCCGGAGCGGTTGCCTTCACGATCCTGCTGCAAGAAGTGACACCGAAGGCATCAATTGATCTTCGATACGGCCGCCCTGAGATCATGGAGATGACATCGGCATACATGGAGCGGCACGGTTACCACGTCTCCACTCTTCACCAGGATGCCTGGGTCGGCTTCGAAAGCCAGACCCACATCTACTTCCAGGTCGTGAAAGGGATGAGGAGTGCCAACGAACTCCTCCGGGCAGACACGATCCCTGCTCACCACTGGTATGTCTCCTGGTTCGATCGCTCTCTACCGCGGAGCCAGAGCAAGGAAACCTTCCGGTTGTGGATCTCCACGGCTGGCACCGTTCTCGGGTACGACCATATCATCGGAGACACCATCTCCCTGCCGTCGCTGGGCGGAGCCGAGGCCCTTGCTCGAGCGGAAGAATTCCTCCGCGAACAGGGTGTCGATCTCTCGCACTTCACTCTCCGGAACTCGTCCGACATCCGCGAGATGAATCGTACCGACCACCGTTTCCTCTGGGGCGACAAGGATTCTCTCGGCAGCAGAACGATCTGGGTTCGCGTCCAGGGAAGCGAGATCGGGGGCTACAGGAATATGTTCGCCCCTCCCGAATCCTTCAACAGCCTCTACAGCCAGACAGCGACGACGTGGACGCTGATTGTGACGGCATCGATTGCCATAACCTTTCTTCTCTTCTTCTATATCATCATCCTCTTCCTTCGCAAATACCACGAGGGCGAGGTGGGGACGAAGACCGCCCTCATGGTGTTCGCAGGACTCTTGACAACGGACTTCCTCTCCTGCGTGAACGGACTTCCCGTCTTCGGTGCAGGGACGCAAATCGGCGATCTGAACCAATTCAATGTCCGGATCGTGATTTTTGTGATAAACGTCCTGATCATCCAGATGTTTATCGGGGTTATGGTTTTTGCGGCCTGGAGCGTCGGGGAGTCGTCATCGAGGACAGCCTGGCCGGAGAAGATGAAGGCAATGGACGCGGCGCTTGCGCGACGCTTCTTCACGCTCGAGATCGGGGAAGGACTTGTGCGAGGATATCTCTGGGGCCTCTTCCTGAGCGGCGCCTACGCTGTCATCGTCATGTTGCTGGTTCGGGACTGGGGCGTCGTGCTTCACCTTCAGGGGATTTCGGGAATCCCCGAATCGACGCTCCCCGCCGTTCAGCCTATTCTGTTCGGGATTTCGTCTGCCGTCATCGGGGAAGTCATTCACCGGTTCTTCTTCCTCTCATTCCTGAAGGAGAAAACCAAACGGATATGGCCCGGCATCCTTGTCTCCACTGCCGTCTGGACGGGAACGGGACTGACGCTCTGGGCGATACCGTTCGGACAACCGGGTTTTCTTGCGACGTTCGCCACGCTGATTGGCTTCGGGCTGTTTTTCAGTTTTCTCTTTTTGAAGTATGACCTGATGACCGCCATTGCCGCCAACTTCGTAGTTTCGTCTCTGCACTATGCAATTCCGATCTTCGTTTCCACCGGGGATACCTTCATCGTCATACGATGGGTCACGCTCGGGTTGCTTGCCGTCCCGCTCGTCATCGGGATCGCCGGTCTCATCCGCCGGCAGCAATTCGCGTTTACGACGGAGACGATGCCCGAGCATGTGCGGCGCATCTCCGAGCGTGAGCGGATGGCCAAAGAACTGGAGATTGCCCGGATCGTGCAGATGAGCCTCCTCCCTAAATCCAATCCCAAGGTCCAGGGGTTCGATATCGCGGGGATCTGCGTCCCGGCGCTCGAAGTCGGGGGGGATTACTATGACTTCGTTAATCTTGCGGGGAGACGGATCGGTATAGCCATCGGCGACGTTTCCGGTAAGGGCGTGCCGGCGGCGATCTACATGACCCTGACGAAGGGCATCCTCCAGTCCCATGCGGAAGACAATGTCTCGCCGAAGAGTGTCCTCAGCAAGGTGAACAGCTTGATGTACAGGACGATCGAGCGAAACTCTTTTGTCAGCATGTTCTATGCGATTCTGGATGTTGAGTCACGCTCGATCCGCTTTGCGCGAGCGGGGCAGTGTCCGGTCATCCTGACGCAGCGCGCCGGCGACGACGGGGCATTCCTGACGCCGAAAGGGATGGCCCTCGGCCTTGAGATGGGGCGCGTGTTCGATTCAGTCCTTGAGGAAAGGGAGGTCCAGCTGCAGCATGGCGAAGTACTGGTGTTCTACACCGATGGATTCACAGAAGCGAGAGATGAGCGGGGAGAGGAATTCGGTGAGAAGCGCCTTGTCGAATCAGTTGCGCGGCATCGCGACAAGGGCGCGGGAGAGCTCATCCAGGGCATCTGTGACGACGTTGGGAGTTTTGTCGGGGAGACGCCGCAGCACGACGACATGACCATGGTCGTCGTCAAAGTCGATTGAGAGCAGTGAAACTGACCGGATCCTCCGTCCATGAAAAGGCGAAGACAATGAAGCTGCCGTCTCGTTATGCGCCGTCCGTCATGCTTGTTCTTTTGCTCTCCCGGCCCGCCGCCGCTGAGGAGGGGATGTTCCCTCTCAGCGAGATTCACAAGCTCGATCTCCATGCGAAGGGCCTGCTGATCGAGCCGAAGGCTCTGTACAATGCGGGAGGGGTGAGCCTCATCGATGCTATCGTGAACATCGGGGGTTGTACGGGATCGTTCGTCTCGCAGGACGGTCTCATTCTCACCAATCACCACTGCGTGTTCGGCGCCGTGCAGGCGGCAAGCAGTTTGCAGAACGACTACGTCACGAATGGATTCCGTGCCCGCACGAGAGGCGAAGAAATCTCCGCACGCGGGAACACGGTCCGCATCATTGAGTCGTACCGGGATGTGTCGCAGGAAATGCTCGCGGCGACCAGCGATTCGATGAGCGCCGGAGAGCGCACCCGGGCCATCAACGGCAAGACGAAGGCGATGGTGGCGGAAGCTGAACGGCTGGCCCCCGGCCGGAGAGCGGAGGTGGCGGAGATGTTTGCCGGGAAGACCTATGTTCTTTTCATCTATACCTTTTTGAAAGATGTTCGCCTTGTCTACGTCCCCCCGCGTGCCATCGGAGATTTTGGAGGAGAAGCCGACAACTGGGTCTGGCCGCGCCATACGGGCGATTTTTCCTTCTTGCGCGCATACGTGGCGCCTGATGGTTCACCCGCGGAGTACTCACCTGCCAATGTCCCGTACCATCCAAAGAAATATCTGACCGTCCAACCGAACGGCGTCGATGAGGAGGACGCCGTATTCATTCTCGGGTATCCCGGAAGGACGTTCCGGCACCGCACGTCGCATTTCCTGGCCTACGAACAGGATGTCCGGATGCCGTATGTGGCGGAGTACTTTGCCTGGCAGATTGCAGCGATGGAAGAACAGGGGAGGTCCGATCGGGCTGTGGCGCTGAAGCACGATGCGCGGATCAAGGGGCTCGCCAACACGGCGAAGAACTACCGTGGGAAGCTCCAGGGTATGAAGCGTCTCGACATCGTCGGGAAGAAACGGGAGGAGGAACGACTCCTCCAGGAATTCATTCTGGGGGATCCCGCTCGGAAACGGGAGTACGGGACGCTGCTCGAAGACATCGGTGAGGTCTACCGAGAGATGCAGCAGACGGCCCGCCAGGATATGGTTCTCGACTATCTCCGATCAAGTAGCACCCTGCTCTCCGCGGCATTCACCGCAATCGAAGCTTCGAGGGAGAGGCTCAAGCCCGATCTTGAGCGTGAATCGGCGTACATGGATCGCAACTTCGGACGGACCAGGGAGAATGCGGTGTTTTCACTCCGGAACTACTATGAACCGACTG
>DAIUKN010000188.1:0-5770 GCA_036848195.1 Bacteroidota bacterium | reverse complement strand
TTCCGCGCGAAGGTGAGGAGCTGCCGGGTGAGCGACGAGCCGCGTCGCGCCGAGGATTCGATGATCTCAACGTACTTTCCGAGCTTTGTCCTCTCGCTGAGCCGGCGGCGCATGATGGACGCAGAGCCGAGGATGGCGGCGAGGATGTTGTTGAAATCGTGAGCGATGCCGCCCGCCAGATTGCCGATACTGTCGATTTTCTGGGCATGCAGAATCGCCGCCTCCATCATCTTCCGTTCTGATATATCCCGGGCAACGATGCGGGCGTTCACGGTGTGGCCCCGTTCGTCGAAGACGAGCGAGGAGTTCAGGATGACATTGAAAGGCCGGCCATCCTGCCGCAGCATCTGATCTTCAAAATCCTTCAAGCCGCGCCCTTCGGTGAACATCGCCTCGATAACACCCAGCAAAGGCTCCCTCCGGGCCTCGATGAAGAATTCCTCGAGCGCGTGGCCGAGGATCTCTTCCTTCCGGCGTCCCAGCATGCCGGCTCCGGTCCTGTTGCAGCCAATAACCGCATGCCGGCGATCGACGCTGAAATAGATGTCTGGAGCGTTTTCGAAGAGATCGGCATACTCGCGCTCCGACTCCTTCAAACGCTCGAACAGCAGGGCATTATTTACCGCGACGCTGACCTGGTTTCCGAAGGCCTCCATTAACTCGGCCTGCTTGGACGTGAACATGGCAAAGTCTTTGCCTGAAACGATCAACGCTCCGGTGGTTCCTTCGCTCGACCGGAGTGGAATAGAGGCCCAGAACTGTATCCCCAACTGCTTGAGGCCCTGATGGATCTTGCCCGTCTTGTCGAAAAGGCGTTCGCGTTCCACCCGAGGCTGGTGCAGCCAGAGTGTAGGCGCGCGCATTGATGCATCGTGGATTGCGAGGAAGTCGACATCCGTTCCTTTCGCGCACTTAAGCAACAGATCCTCCCCCTCGTGAAGATAGATCCAACCGAAGGGGGTGTCGAGCAATTCGGTGATTCGTGTGAGGGCGGTCTGCAAAACGTAATCGAGCTCGACAACGCGGTTGACCGCTTCTGCGATCGTGTTCAGCGCAAGAAGCTGGCGGCGCTGTTCGTCGAGCTGGCGGCTGTATTGAACGGTGAAGTAAACGCTGGTGAACCCGATTGTTCCGACGGCCAGGATGCTGATGAAGTCCATCAGCCGCGTTGATTGCCCCGTCAGCACCATTGCGCTGATGATCGTCGCCATGGTAACGACCACCGCGGTGGAAGCGACCACCTGCGCCTGCTCAACAGGACCGAGATTTCCGATGAATTCCTTTCCTCTGGCGAACGGGTCTCTCATTTGTCCTCAATGTACTAAACCATGCCCTGAGTTTCAACGCGCTCGCCGGTGCACGGGAAGCAAAAAAAAGTCCCGGCAGCAGTGCCGGGACCGGTGTCCTTCGGACAGAACAATGAATGGATCTGCGAAATCAATGCATCAGATTTTCTTTGGGAGAACGGCTTCTTTGCATGCCTTTGCCACGCGGAACTTCACCACAGTCTTCGCGGGAATCTGAATCGTCTCGCCGGTCTTTGGGTTGCGGCCGAGGCGCGGCTTGCGGTTGACAAGCACGAGTTTCCCAATGCCGGGGAGCGTGAACGCGTTTTTCGCTTCGCGATAAGCCAGGTTGGCGAGCTCCTCGAAGATCGAGGCCGCGACTTTCTTCTTCAGATCAAACTTGTGCGCGAAGTGGGCGACGATCGCCGACTTTGACATTGCTTTTGCCATTGATCCTCCTTGGGATTGTTGCTAGCAAAGATAGTCTATTCGTTTCAATTTTCAAACAGGAAAATGAAAAAAATCATTCCAGGTCGGGGAAAATCTCAACAACCTCCCCAGAGGCCGAAAGGAGTTCCACCGGACAACGGGGGAGCGAGCTGAGGAAGACGCGTCCGTAACTTTTGTGCAAAATTCGCGAATCGAGGAGGGTCAGGATTCCGGTATCCGTCTGGGAACGGATCAGGCGTCCGGCCCCCTGCCGGAATTTCAGCACTGCCTCCGGCAGCGAATACTCCAGGAACGCGTTCCCTCCGTCGCGGGCTATCGTCTCCAATCGGGTTTCGGTGAGCGGGTGGCTGGGAACCGCGAACGGGAGCCGGGTGATGATGACATGCTCCAGGGCTTCCCCGGGAACGTCAATCCCCATCCAGAAGCTGTCCAGGCCGAAAAGGACCGACCGGATGTCGCGACGGAACTCCTCCAGCAGCTGATGGCGTGGGAGACCCAGGCCCTGCACAAGAAGCCGGAGCTCCCGCCGGTCGAACTCGCCGGCCAGCGAGGCAGCGACGGAACGCATCAAAACGTTGCTGGTGAAGAGCACGAGCGCCTTCCCACCCGTCCGGTCGATCGAACGTATGATCCACGACGGGAGCACCACGCGGTACCCCGGCGTGTCCGGCTCCGGGATATCGCGGGCGATGCAGATCTTCATCTGCCGCCGGTGATCGAACGGCGAGTCAAGGATGAGGGCTCGTACTCCTGTGCCTCCGATGCGCTGCTGGAAGTACCGAAGGCTTCCCCCCACTGATAGGGTCGCACTCGTCAAAACAACTGAAGACCCATGACGAAACAGCCGGGGGCCGATGAACTTGCTCACGTCCGATGGGGAAGCGCACAGTCCAGCCCTGTCGCCCTTTGTTCCGGGAAGTTCGAGCCAGTACGTGAGCTCCGGGTCGGCTTGTTCAAGAAACTCATCCGTCAGGATCTGGGCTTCCCAGAGGAGTCGCCGCGTCACTGCGAGTTCCTGCCGGATATCCCCTGTGCCTTCTCCTTCCTCGATTCGCTGTAGAGCAGTCTGCAGCGCCAACAGAGGACCTGCAAGGATGTCTGGAACGAGATGCGGCGAGCGAATCCTTACCAGCTGCATTCCCTGCCCCTCTGCAGGCTCTGTGCCCGCCACCAAAGCCCGTCCGGCCTGCGCAACCGAGTCGAAGAATGACTGCACGGAGTTCTCGGTCTTCACGACAAGCTGCTTCAGACCCTTCGTCTGGTCTGCGAGAAGGCCCTTCTTCGTCTTCGCGTTGTACAACCGGTGAAGTGTGGTGAGGAGCTGGCGGCAGGAAAGGCGTTTGCCCGCACCGCTGGCGGCGACCGCCTCCAGCATGTGGGCCTCATCGAAGATGACAAAATCGTTCTCAAAAACATATCGGTCGTCGCTCTCCTGGAGGGCGAGGAGATTGAACAATAGCGCGTGGTTGAGGATAATGACGTCGGCGCTCCGTGCCTTTTCTCGGGCACGCTGGTAAAAGCAGTCGGATCCGCACGTTCTGGGCGTGCAGATGCCCTGCTCGGAACAGACGGCGTTCCAGACTTCGGGGTTGGGAGTGAACGGAAGCCCCTCGGTATCGCCGTCGCTGGTACCTGAGGCCCATGCGTGGATCCTCTGCAGCTCTTCCCGATCATCACCGCCGAACAGCGACGCGGGCGCAGCCAGGGTACTGCGGAGGCGTGTGGTGCAGAGATAGTTGCGGCGCCCTTTGAGTGTGGCTGCGCTGAACGACTTCCCGAGCAGGGTTCTCGCCAGCGGGATATCCTTCTGCAGGAGCTGTTCCTGAAGGTTTCTGGTGTGTGTGGAGATGACGGCCCGCTTTCCTTCGCGCAGGGCGTAGAGGACAGCAGGAATAAGATAGGCGAGCGTTTTGCCCACACCCGTCGGCGCTTCGATAATCAGATGGCCTGTGTCTTCCAACGCGGCGGCGATTGCCCCGCTCATTTCAACTTGCTGACGCCGGTATTCGAAAACGGGGAGGACGGAGAACGGTCCCGATGGCGAGAAGATCTCTTCGACGGTCTGCAGAAGTGTGGTCATCCTGCATGGAAGGTACAGAAAACTCCGGCGCCAATCCACCGCCCTGTCTTTTCTTCCGAAATTCCCGTATACTTGTCCTGTTCAATTCGGGGCGGCCGTTCGTCAAACTGAAGGAAACCATGGCAGACAAAACGAAGATCAGAAAAAAGTCACAACCGCAAAGCGGCAACCCGTCCGCGGATCTGATGTACCGGCTGATGTCGGGAAACACCGTTCAGCTCAGCCAGATGGCGGACAACAAAGCCCACATCATGATCACCATCTGTGCCGGAATCACCGGGCTAAGCATATCGCACTTGTTTGATCCCCGGCTTGTCTATGCGGCTTCGGTGGTCATCACGAGCAGTTTGATCTCGCTTGCCTTTGCGGTGTTCACGACGATGCCCCGGCTGGTCTCTCCTGCGGAACCGGATACGAAAGACCCGAATTTTAACATTCTGTTCTTCGGCGATTTTGTTCAGCTGGGGTACGATCGTTTCGTGCAGGAGCTGAATATCATCGCCCGTGAGCCGCAAATGGTCTACCACACCCTGGCGCGTGATGCCTACATCCTGGGCAAGATGCTCGCTGAAAAGAAGTACCGCTACCTGAACTACTCCTACAGGACATTTCTCGCTGGACTCTGCGTCGGGGGCGCAGTTCTCGCGCTTTCACTCGTGGTCGGGCCTCGCCCGTGAGCGGGTTCCAGGAACGCCGGCGGTTGTCGGCCGGACTTCTTCTCGTTCTCCCTACCGCTGGTTACTCGCAGGCCGATTCTCTCGGGAAACCCTCCCTCGGTACCCGGATCGGCGAGGATGCGTTGACGATGCTGCGTGTCGCCGGGCATACGGTGTCTGGCCCGGCCCACTGGGAATCAGAAGACTTCCTGAAAGCGGCGGGCGTTGCCGCTCTCATCGCCGGTACGGCGCTCCTTGAGCGGAAAGTGGAAAATCTGGTCCGCCGGTTTGAGGACCAGCCTGGCCGGGGGGGAGATGCGGGACTCAACGTGCTTCCCACGGGTGAAGGCATTGTGATAGTCTGGAGACTCTAGAAGCTTCGAGTCAGCATTCAAAGCAGGAGAGCAGGAAGCATGTCCGACAGTCCCGCCGTCAAAGAGGGGCTCATCCGCAGTACGCTTCGTGAGATCACCCAGCCTTTCATTGACCTGGTCCACGCCTCGCAGGCTCTCTGGGGGATCAACGTCTCGTACCTCCTGGAGGGACTGACCTATTTCGGCGTAGTCGGCCTCCTTGCCATCTTCTTCAACGACTATATAGGGCTGGACGACATTAGCGCCGGGAGGATGGTGGGGGCGCTCACCGCCGGGATTACCCTGAGCATGCTCTTCCTGGGGGCCACGGTGGATCTCATCGGAGCCCGTAAAGCACTCCTCCTCTCCCTTGCCCTGATGCTGGTTGGGCGGGTGCTGCTGACGATCAGCCCTGATGTCAGTGCCGCGCGGGGCCTCTGGACGCTCCCGCATGTTGTCGCGATGGGCGGGCTTTTCTGGATCGTTCTCGGCTACGGCATCTACCAGCCAGCCTGTTATGCCGCGGTCAAGTTCTTCACCACCGAAAAGACCTCGGCTATGGGCTACGCCATGCTGTACGCGTTAATGAACCTCGGCGGCTTCCTTCCGGGTCTGCTCTCCCCACCGGTCCGAAAAGCCTATGGTATCCCCGGCGTCTTCTGGGTCTATGCTGCGTTGACCATTGCTGGTATGGCGACAATTGCCCTGATCCTCACTAACAAAGCGGTCCGGGAGGCGATGGAGTCGACCGGGCACGGTGCCGAGCAACAGGGTAAGAAGGAGAACCGGAAACCCATGAAGGAACAGGTTCTCTTCTACCTGAGAAACTTCCCCATTCGCGATGCACGGTTTCTTTTCTTCATCTTCATCCTGATCCCGGTCCAGACACTCTTTGCCCACAACTGGCTGACGCTGCCACAGTACTGCAGCAGAGCCTTCACGGGG
>DAIUKN010000187.1:234-5784 GCA_036848195.1 Bacteroidota bacterium | reverse complement strand
CCTTCCCGACGGCGTCATGGACGTTGGTCCGGAGAAAGTAGTCGTTCGTCTCGTTCCCTGAGGCAAGATTGTACGCTTCGGCGTAAAAGAAGCAGTTCTGGGTCTCCACAAAGACGCCACCCACATTGGGCACCACATCCAGCGTGTTTTTGTAGAACGCCCCGCCCTTCGTTCCCTGCCGAATGGTCGAGGCAAACTCGATGTCACTGATCACGGGTTTGTCGATGATCACAGGCCGGATCGGGACCTTCAGCGTGATGCTGTCAGCGCGCGAGGCATTGTTCCGGTCACGTCCGAGGAGCTTGAACACGTAGTCGCCCGGTTCGAGCTGCGCCATCGTATTGCCGACGAGAGTCAGCCCCGGCATCATGTTTGCGGTATCGCGAAGAACATGCGGCACCAGCCAGCGATCGGCGTAGACCACTGAATCTCCCTTCCTCGCCGTGAACGTCAGGTCGCCGGCTCCGACAAATCCGGCTGAATCCGAGCGGAAGGTCAGTGCCCGGCGGGGAAAGGCGTAATACAGCTCAACGTGAACGTGATTGTCGTCTGCCCCCCGGAACCGGGAGATATCAACCGTGAGGCGAAAAGGCTCGACCGGAAGAATAGTCTGAGATCGTCCCGGCGCCGCTCCCGCGAGCAGCAGAAGAGCAACCGGTATCCAGGAAATCCGCATGATGTCACTTTCGATGGGTGAGAAGAATCAGGTATTCTCCCAAAATTTAGGCAAGAACCGGACGAATGTCAAACGGAAGCGGGGAGTTCCTCACCCATTACTTTAACGACGACCCGCTTCCGTCGCCGCCCGTCAAACTCGGCATAGTACACTTGCTGCCAGGGTCCGAGATCGAGTTGCCCGCCGGTAATTGGCACGACGACTTCATGATGAACGAGAAGACTCTTCAGATGAGAATCCCCGTTCGTTTCGCCGGTCCGATGGTGCCGGTAGTGCTCGTTATATGGGGCCAGACGTTCCAGCCATTCATCGATATCCTGGATCAGGCCCTCCTCGGCGTCATTCACGTAGACCCCCGCCGTTATATGCATGGCAGAGACGAGCACCATACCTTCCCCGACGCCGCTGCGGCGCACGATCTCCTCCACCTGGTGGGTGATATTGAGATATTCCCGGTGTTTCTTCGTACTGAACCAGAGGTATTCTGTTGCCGTTCTCACGCTGTCCCCGTCAATTGATGGACGATCTCGAGAGCCATGTCAGGTTGGAACGGTTTAAGAAGGACTTCGTCGGCACCGGCCTGACGCAATGCCTCGCGGGCGTCTTCAACGGCAAACCCGGTCATCACAAGAATTTTCACGCCGGGTCTTAAGGCCCGTATCTTTGCAACGAGATCCGTCCCTCCCAGCCGCGGCAGGTTGAGATCGGTAATCACGAGCCCAATCTGCTCCGCATGATCACGAAGCATGTCAAGGCAGTCGACGCCGTCCTCCGCTTCGTACACCACGAAGTGCTCCGTCTCGAGCAGCATGACCAGCAGACCGCGAAGCTCTGGCTCATCGTCCACGACCAGTATCCCAACGGAGGCGGGATGTTCCATCACCTGCTCCTTTCGCGGATCGTCTGAATCTCCTGACCAAGACGCGATAGCGACTCTTCCGTGAGACCGGATTCGCAAGCCGGAAAAAGTTCGCGCTCTTCCCGGCGGACATGATCCTCCAGGAGCGAGCCCATCCTCGCCAGGAGACCCCTCATGTCACCTCTGCCGGCGCTCCTCAGCAGCGCGACGAGGCTTTCCACTTCTCGATGCTGCAGGTTCAAGGCCCGGATAACGCTCGTCAATGAAGGCATGGAGCGCTCGACCAGCGGAAAAAGAATTTGCTCTTCCGCGGCGAAATGCGGCCTGAGATCCGCTTCAAAAAAGTGTTGCACCCGCTGGATTTGCTCAACAGGGTCGTGCGTCCACCCGTCGGTCAGTAACGCCCGCTCGCCCTGCCGAAGCCGGAGGGCCAGAGCCAGTGTATGATGATGATCGTGGGAAAGACCGATAAATGCGGTGTGCCGTTTTGCCACTTCAGTTTACCTTTGGCAGGTCAATTTCGTATATTAACGAAGAGCACCTCATGGCAAAACTTGATTTCGCGCTTCTCATCGCATTCGGCACTATCGCCCTCCTCTCCTTTGCCTTCGCCGTCTTCTGCTTCTTCCGGGCGCTGAGGGTTTCCGGGGAAAAGGACGGGGATCTGAAGATGTTTCTCTGGGCCGCAGGAAGCATGTTCGGCCTGATCGCCTCCGGTATGAGCACGGCCTACATCCTGCTCCCCATTCTCTTCCATCGATGAACGCGGGGGAAAGCCTCCCTCCTAAGATAGCATCACGACTCTGAAAAATCAATGACATCAAAGGCCCGGCTGACCCGCAGGAGGACGAAAACGACCCTCAGGTCGGCCCTGCAGTGCGTGAGCATAGCAGGAATGCTGACGGCAGCCATGGCGGTCCGCGCACAAGTGCTTGAACAGAAGACGGCACGTGAAGTGCTGGGTATGCGGCTGGAGAACCTGCTCACACTGTTGCAGGAGAAAGGCGATCCTGCAGCGCGCGACAGCGCCATCGCGCATCTTCTCCGCGAAGCGAAGAGGTACGGACAGCCCATCGTCGAAAATTCCACCGTTCTCATCTTCTACAACGGAAAGGCACGCCGCGTGTCTGCCCCGGGGGATCTCAACGGGTGGCGAGCCTCTGAAGACACGCTCACCCGCGTTGCAGGAACGGACTTCTTCTATCTCGCCAGAAAGGTGGATCCCCGCTCCCGGTTCGAATACAAGCTGGTGGTCGATTCGGCATGGATCCTGGATCCCGTGAACACCCGTCAGGTTATGGGCGGGTTCGGACCCAACTCCGAAGTCTGGATGCCCAGGTATTCACCACCGAAAGATATCACCTACCGTGAGGGGATCCGGCATGGATCCGTGGACACGCTCTCCATCCAGAGCAAAACGCTCGGACGAACACACCCGGTTTTTGTCTACCGTCCGCACGGTTTTGCCCGTACCCGGGGTCAATTTCCGGTGATCTTTGTGACCGACGGCGGCGAGTATCTCAGCCTCGGCCTGATGCACAATGTACTGGACAATCTCATTGCAGAAAGAAGAATACGTCCGATCGTAGCAATATTCATCGATCCCCGCACCGATGTCAGAGATTCCAGAACGAGCAAGCGGATGACCGACTACGCCATGAGCGACACGTTTGTGACGTTTCTGATCGATGATGTGCGATCGCGCCTCTTGAAGAAATACCGCCTCACCTCCGATCCTCATGAAACGGCCATCATGGGTGCCTCGCTGGGCGGACTCATCGCCACGTACGCATCCTTCACCCGGCCCGAGGTGTTCGGACTGTGCGCCTCGCAGTCTCCCTCTTTCTGGGTCAACGGTGGGGCGGTCATCCGGCTCATCAAGGATGGCGAGAAGAAACCGGTCCGGTTTTATATAGATACCGGAACAATGCTCGACAGCCAGGCTGAAGCGGACGCGATGCGCAAAGTCCTGCTCGAAAAAGGATATGCTCTTCATTATGCTGAATACCCCGAGGGCCACAACTGGGCCAATTGGCGCGCCCACATTGCGGACATCCTGACCACATTCTGGTCAAGGACGGAGAATCATTGAAACCGCCCCGCGTGTTCTCGCTGCTCATCCTCGTTCTTCTTCCGCTCCTTTTCCCCAACGGTGCGCCGGCACAGTCTGCACTTGACGCTCTCGCCATCGAAGTGCGGGGAGCATCCCGGGAGTTCGCCTACACCAACAAGCAGGCTGCGTTCCTGTACGGCGAGACGAATGCTGAGAACAAGACCAGCTGGCAGGGATTCAATGTGTACGGGCACGAGTATCTCGATGACTACGCACTGGTTGTCGACGGAAAGCCGCTCCGACGAACAGATGCCGTAAAGACGGAGGTCTACCCGGACCGCCTCATCCGCACCTACTCCGGTGGCATAACCGAGCAGGTAACGCTGCTTGATAGCATCGACGTGCTGACCGTGGTGCTCACGGCGCAACGACCATTCGAACTGGGAGTCACGCCCTGGCTCACCGACGGCACAAACTCCGGCGACTATGACGTCGTCCTCAGAAAGGAAGTCGCTCTGATTGCCCGGCAGAAGCACCGTACCAGAACGGACCAGGAAAACTTCCCCGTCTGGCTTGCGGTTCACGGACCCGGAATGCTCCCGCAGGCGGCCGCAATTCGCGATGGGATGCGATATGCCCCCGCAACGCTGGTTGGCAGCCGGAGGAAATCTCAGACAATCGTTTTTGCCGTAGGTGACACTCTGCAAGCAACAGAAGCGCTGGCAAGGCGCGTGCCACTTCAGACAACGCGGCGTTTTGAGGAACGCAGGGCGCGAATGGAAGGTCTGCTCGAAAGGTCGCACGCCCACACGGGAGATCCGCATTTCGATAAAGCCCTCGCGTGGGCCAAACTTTCGCTGGACGTTTTGATCATGAACCAGACAAAAAAGGGGATCTTTGCAGGACTCCCCTGGTTCAACAACTACTGGGGGCGTGATACATTCATCTCTCTCCCGGGAGCAACACTGGTGACCGGCCGGTATCGCGAGGCGAAAGAGATACTCCGGTCTTTCGCGGATTATCAACAGCGGGATTCCACTTCGAGCGACTATGGACGGATACCAAACATCGTTACGCTGACCGAAAAGGCATACAACACAGCCGACGGAACGCCTCGGTTCACGATGATGGCAAAAGAGTACGTCGAAAAGAGCGGCGACAGCAGGTTCATGCTCGAGATCTACCCTGTGATCCTCCGGGCAATTGAAGGAACAGTCCGATATCACTGCGACTCAACCGGATTCCTCGTCCATGGGGACGCAGAGACCTGGATGGACGCCGTGGGACCGGACGGGCCGTGGAGTCCCCGAGGCAATCGGGCCAATGACATTCAGGACCTTTGGTCCGAACAGTTGCAGGCCGGGCTCTGGTTTGCCGCAAGGCTCGGCGACGTCAGCTCCGCCCGTCGGTGGAATAGCATCCTTCAGAGTCTCCGCTCCAATTTCACCAGGGAGTTCGTCCGGGAGGGAAAGATCGCCGACCATCTGAATCGGGATGGTTCCATAGACCTGAAGGTGAGGCCCAACCAGATCTTCACCCTCCCGCTCCTCGACGAGAAAACCAGGGCCGGTGTTGTTGCGGAGGTTGCAAATCAGCTTACCTATGAATACGGCGTTGCATCCCTTTCCCAGGACGATGCCGACTTCCATCCCTACCACCAATATCCACCCTACTATCCCAAGGATGCGGCCTACCATAATGGGACAGTCTGGACCTGGCTGCAGGGACCGCTGATTTCAGCACTTTGCCACTTCGGGAAACAGGATTTCGCCCTGGAGCTCACTGCCAACGCCACGCATCAGATACTGGATCGCGGAGCAGTGGGGACACAGTCGGAGCTTCTTGACGCCGTTCCACGAAAGGGCGAAATTGAGCCACGATTATCCGGGACATTCTCGCAGGCGTGGAACCTCGCAGAGTACGTGCGGAACTTCTACGAGGACTATCTCGGCTTCCGCCTGA
>DAIUKN010000187.1:0-224 GCA_036848195.1 Bacteroidota bacterium | reverse complement strand
CGGCTACCATCCCGACATGTTGAACCGCGAAATCACGATCAATCCTCACCTCCCCCGAATAATGGGGGAAATCATGGCATTCGTTCCGTTCGGGGATGACCTCATCGAACTCCGCTTCAACATGCAGAGTTCACCGCGGACCCTGTCGGTTGATGCAGGTGCCGTGCCCGGCAAATTCAGTGTGAGAGTTCAGCTGCCGGCTCAGGACGGCAGAACAGTCAGCA
>DAIUKN010000186.1:0-5800 GCA_036848195.1 Bacteroidota bacterium | reverse complement strand
CACCCGACGCGCACTGTACCAGGATCCGAATGCACTCTCCGAACGTCTTGATCTTGTCGTCCGGTTTCCACGACCATTGAGTCCCAAGCGTCATGCAGGTTTCCCATGGCCTCTGGTTATCAAATGCCCCGACGCGTTGCTCCGGTGTCAGGTAGTCAGCCATCGAATCAATTTTCTGGGCACGATAATCCTCCATGCTTCCCATGCTCAGTCGATTGTTGATCACCAAGCCCGGTTGAAGCGAGCGGACAAGAGCATACGTCTGCACCTGGTCCCATGGAGCCGGTCCCCCATCGGTGTCAAACCAGAGCACATCAATTCGCCCGTACCTGCCCATAAGTTCACGCAAATGTCCCTGCATTCTCTTGACATAGACAGCGTTCCGCTCCGTCCGGCAGTCTGGATCGCGCCAGTCCATAGGAGAGTAGTACCACCCTATCTTCATATTCGCCTTCTGCGCGGCACTGGCAAGTTCGCCACAGACATCCCGCTTGAACGGGGTGTTGCCGATATTGTATTCGTCCACTCTTGAATGCCACAGACAGAAGCCGTCGCAGTGCTTGGCCGTCAACACCATGTATTTCATGCCGGCGGCCCGGGCGATAGAAACCCATTCGTCGGCGTTGAACTGAATCGGATTGAATTGCTTGTAGAGATTGTCGTATACCTCGACAGGGACAATGCCTTTGCCTTGGATGCCTCGCCGTTCTCCCCCCCGGGACCAGCTGATCTCAGTCCCTTTGAGACTCACCGGACCCCAGTGAATGAACATTCCGAAACGCGCTTCCCGCCACCATTGAAGCCGATCCTCATGATGTTGGGCACAAACAGACGCGCCGAAGCCCAAGACGGAGATGGTTAGGATTGTCAATCGCCTTACCGTGGCACTTCGTGCGCGCCACAGGCGGGCCACATCGGGCGAGGTGACACAACCTCTACGGAGACGGCTCACTTCATCCCCTCCTCATTCGTGATACTCACAGCTGCACTCGGCGCGCTTTCACTTCCCTCCTTGTCCACCGCCGTCACCCGATAATACAAAACCCCGCTCAATTTTCTGCCATCCCATCCTTCGCCGTTGTCCCGGAACCTCTCTGTTCCTGATGCGACGTAGGTCAGGAAGGTTGCTGGCCCCGGAAGGAAGGATGGGTCTGTGCTCCTATAAATCCTGTACCAGAAAGCCCGTTTCCCTGCGCTGGTCCAGCTCAGCGCCCCGCGATCGGCTGTGAGCTCCCCCACCCTCTCCGGTGGCGCGTTGTGTCCCCCTCCATGAACGATCACCGAGAGGGGCATGTCGGGTCCTGAAGGGGGATACAAAGTTTTGCTATCGCCATCTGAGGCTTCGACGAAATACTCCAGACCGTCTGGTGTGAAATCCTTCACCGGTATGCGCACCGCAAAAACGGCTTTGGTCTTTCGAATCATCTCCCGGACTTTCCATCCGGTCTCCCCTGGTGTTCGGTAACGGATGCGGGCCGAGGCGGACCGATAGGATTTCGCATCGAGTAAGCGCACCTTGAGGTCAACAGAGTGACCAGACGCCACCGAGGTCGGGGGCGAAATCAAGGCAGGGAAAAGCCCCCCGGGGGCATCATCGCTCCGCGATCCATCGGCGGGTGAGACTCCATTCATCGACGGGAGGTAGTTCTGCTGTACGAAACGGTTTTGGATACTCATCACGTTGCCGAGTGAGGAGATGTCCGTCACGCGATGGGTAAAATTCCGGACCCAGGACGCCGCCAAACGAGTGCGGGCCGAAACCGGGTATTCAGCAAATTTCGAGTTCAGTTCAATATGGTCCTTCGCTGCTGCAATGCGGCAGCGCAGGAGACGCAGCCGCTCCCTGGCGGCGGGCGAAACCATCCCGGCGATCCATCGGTCAATCACTGCCAGCTGGCTCATTGCTTTTTCGTAGTCGTCCGCCGTCTCTTTCGGCAGCAAAAACCTCAGATACAGATCATGCACGGAGCTCGTGGGGACGACGGCTGCCTTCCGGGTGACCCAGTTCTGCCAGCCACCCGTGTTGCCGACCACACAGCTTCCGATTTCCGGTCCGTCGAGTGAGTCAAGACGGATGCTGATCTCTCCTCCCTCCGTTGCACTTGCAACGCGCGCCTGGAACATGACCGCCCCCGTCCCAAAATCGACACCACGGTATCCGACCCAATCGCCGCCATTGATATACCCCACACACACGCCACCTTCGATATTTGCCGCCCTGGTCACTCCGCTGTCAGACACGAAGTCCGAAGCAGTGCGGGAGACCCTTTCCGTCGAATCGGGGCCGTTGAACAGAAAGCGGCTGATGTTGAGGAGGAACTTTCCCTGGTCCTTGCCAAACGGAGGTGTGGCCTGGCACTCCCCGAAGTCCGAGCCAAATGGCTCGTTCTGATCGATGATGCCGGTAATCTCCCCGGCAGGCTCGCGACCATAGGCCAGAGTCGCATACTCCCCGTAGACTCTCCGCGAACTCGTGTAGGTGCCCTTGGCATCCCACGGTGCCCTGCTCATATACGAGATCTTCGCGTCAATCGCATCCGTCAGCCTCCACGTCAGGCAGGTGAACCCTCTCATATTCGGTGCACGGTCACGGAAGGCTGCAATCGTATTCGAGAGGTGAAGGTTATAGGGATAGTAATATTCCGAGCTGTTGAAATCCCTCTCCAGCCACGGGCAACCCCAGTAGTCCCGCCCACCATAGATTGCTCCTGTCTCGCATTTGTCTGAATAGGCGGCAATCGGTGCACAGATCACATCCTGGGGAAGCGTGGCTATAGATTGCGGGTCCAGCCCCCATCCGGATACCGCGAGCCGGGTCCCCGGCATCCTGGATCTGGTGCCGTCGTAGAACCCCATGAAGATCTTCCGCCACACCGTATAGAAATCGGGGTTCTTGGCGATGTTCTCCGATTGGAAGCAGAGCAGATAGTCCAGATCAGGATAGTCCGTCGCAAGCTGATCCAGACGGGCCGCGATAATCCCGGGATCGTCGGGTTTGGCTTTGTACTCGGGCGGAATCAAGTCTATGTCCAGCCCGAGCCCCACTTTCACGCCACGGGTATGGGCATACGCAATCACACGCTGAAACAGCGATGCGCTCTTCCGGAAGACCTCTTCATTGGAGAGGTTCTCATTATGCAGGGCGCAGTCCGCACCGAAGTCGTAATCGTCAAACAGGTCCGCCGCCCCGAAGAGATACCGGTTGACGTCCCATCCCGGGCATCCCCACTTGTGGCCCGTGCGGGCCGTGGGCATCCATACGCGCGAGGTGAAGCCGTTGTAGGTGAAGTTGTGGTACATCTCGTTATGGCCAAGCTCGCCATTATAGTTGTGAATGTGGATAAAGTTCAGGCGCATCTTGGCCATCTGGTCGATGATGAACTTCCAGTCCTCCCACGAATAGACCGTCGCCGACTGAGGAAAGTTCGTCCAGGGAAGGAATCCCCTGATCGAGACCGCCGGCGTCTTCGTCTCGTCGACTTCCACCCATGAGAGTGCAGACTTCTTGTCCGGAAGGATGTCGCCCCCGAGGAAGAACCCAACGCCGTAATGGTCCGAAAGGAGACCGTACACCCCGTACAGGCAGCCAATCGCATCGTTGGCTGCAATAGCAACGACGGGGTTTCCATTGACGATGGTCCTCTTCAGAACATACCCCTCCGGACCCGGCTCTCCAGGGATGAGATGGATCTTCCCCTCTGCGAGCAGCCTTTCTATGAACGGGTTTGTCGCGGTGCGGCCGATAATGAAGGAAGGTTTCCGAACTACCCTGGTGTTCTCGTTGATTTCGAGGAGAGACCCGGAAAGCTGGTAGAGGTATCGCTGAAGTTCTTTCGCAGCATACGCCTCGAGGGGTCCTGCATTTCTACCGATGAGGATCTCTCCCCGGACTTTCGGGAGAACGAGAGAAGGGAGAAGGGCGAGCAGGACCAGCGCGGAGATTCGTTTCACCACGGTCGTGTCCTCAGTCGAAAATCGAAAACCCGCGTCGCGTCTGCTCCGCCCGGATCACCGGACGAGAATCTTGAGATTCCGGTACCAGACAGGATGGCCATGGTATTGAAGTCCGATGTGTCCCACCCGGGGCATATCCTTGTAGGCGGTATTAAATTTGTTCGGCGTGCCGTCCGGATTCTTGTGCGCTTCGGTCCAGCGGTTCAGGTCCATGGCAATGATCTCATGGCCGTTCAGGACCACGGTGATCATGTTCCCCTTGCAGGTGATTGTGTAATGGTTCCAGGCACCCGGCGGATTCACGGCATTCATGGAAGGGGCGAGACAATCGAAGATCGCGCCGCAGTCCTCCCGCCCCACTTCTTTCTTCCCGTAGGAATCCAGGACTTGCACCTCGATCGCGGTGTGGAGCCACTCCACCACATCCCCGGTCCGGAGAAACACTCCGCTGTTGGTGTTCTTCTCCAGTTTGAACTCAAGATCGAGCACGAAGTCCCCGTACCGCTCTTTCGTCCAAATGTCCCCGTCCCCTTTCGGCGAGAGCTCACCGTTTTGGATCGCCCAGCTCCCCGGCTTGAGGATGCAGTTCGAAAGGTCATCGGCGATCAAGCTCTTCCAGCCGCCGGGCTTCAGGGAACCGGCAAGCCGTTCGAATGCCGCCACGCAACCGCGCACCTCCGGAAGAGAATTCTCCCAGTTGTATTCATACTCGATGGAGAAAACCCCCCGGTACTTCTGACGATCCAGCTCTTTCAGAAGCGCCTCAACGTTCGCGACACCGGTCCCCCAGATGACATCATGTGCTTCGAGGCTGCCCGCCACGTTCAGATCCTTAAAGTGCATCGTGATGATGCGACCTTCCAGTTTCTTGATCGCTTCAAGCGGCCGGATTCCGGAACGGAGCCAGTGGCCCACATCACTGCACGACCCGATCCAGGCGCTCCGCCCTTTGCACACTTCAAGGACCTTGTCGGGGTTCCAATAGCGGGATGGTTTGGGGTGGTTGTGCAACGCCACCTTGATTTTGTACTCCTTGCAGAGACGCTCAACGAGGTCGAGCATATCCTCCGGAGGCTCGGCTGCGAGGGTTTCGATCCCCATATCGCGGGCGAAGTCAAAGACCCGCCGGCATGCGGCCTCGTCTTTCCCCAGATCCACCACGCCGAAATTCACCAGGCGCACGCCGGCTTCCGCAAGCATCTTCTTGACAGCCGCCCGCTCATCCGGCGGCAGGCCGGGGTCCATCGTTACGCTTTTGAAACCCGGACGCACCTGCTGTCCGGGATACGCTTCGATCCAGTGAAGTCCGAGGGAAGCCACCTTCTCCACTGCTTCGGAGAAGGTGAAACGGTTGAAAGTCCAGGCCTGCACCGCGAGACGCCATCCGTCGTACGGATCGGTGGCGGGGTAGGGTGTCTTCGCAGCGTCCGGAACTGCAGCTGAGCCCTGGAGCGACAGAGCAAGGATTGAAGTAAGCAACGTCAGGCGCCTTTTCATGGCTTTGGTCAATGAGGTTGATTGAAGTGTGTCGTAAAGAGCAGAGTCATGGTCTTCATCGGAGCGACCACCCCTCCCTGTAGGGCATTTGTAGAAACTCGTTTGCCGCAGGGAGGTTTTTCACGCGCATTGCTGCCGAATCCCATTGCAGAACGACATTCTCCTTCGCCGACCGGATGGCGACATTTCCGAGCAGCATCATCTCTGTCAGAGCTGCCGAATAGCTGAAGTCGGTTGTCGATTTCTTGTCAGCCTTGATGGCTTCTATCCACTCCTCGTGGATTCCGGGAGAACGGGGTATAGTTTTTGGCGGTCGGCGGTCAGCCGTCGGCGGTCCAGTTTCATAGGA
>DAIUKN010000185.1:0-5802 GCA_036848195.1 Bacteroidota bacterium | reverse complement strand
TGGAAATCATCAAAGAAGTTGGCGTAGGTATAGAAGTTCTTCCGGGGAACCGGGACGTCATTTCCCGCATTGAACAGAACCCGCCGCGGCTTTTCTTTGCTCGTGATGATCACTCTGGCCGGCGAACGGGAAACCTCCACCATTTCCCACTGTGTCGCTCGCTCCGTCTCCAGCACGACAGTCGAGAGGAATTCGTACGGCACTCCGGTCTGCGTCACATCCAGCGTTACGGCCCAGCCATCGGCGGCCGGGGCGACATTTGCCGTAACCCGTGGGTCCGGTAGATCGTCGCGGTCCAGCCACTGACTGATGAAGGACCGGAGATCCTGCTTGCTGAAATCTCCGACCCGGGCGACAAACTCTGCTGTCGTCATCGGTTTTCCCCGGAACTTCTCGTGGACAGCACCCATCAGCGCGGCAAAAGATTCGTTCCCCAATTTCAGGCGAACCTGGTGAAGGAGGTACGTGCCGCGAATGCGCGGGATCTGGTAATCCGAAAACCGGTCGTAACGGCGCTGCGCCATCGCCGGAGCGATCGGCTTTTCGCGAGAGAGGAGATACTGCAGCCGGCAGTTCAACTCGGCAAGGGGATCCCGCAGAGCCGGTGCAGCCGTGGCAGGATCACCTGGAAGCCCGTTCAGCATGGCCCAGTATGCCGCGGTTCCGCTGACGAACCAGTTGTCGGCGTCACTCGCCGGATACACCGTGTTGAACCAGAGCTTCGCCTTTGGGTAAGAGAAGACCTCCTTTGCTCCCGCCACATTCGCCTCGGGGCGCGTGGAAGCAGGGCGCTGCAACTCTTTCGCGTGAAGAGCCTTGAGCTTTTCCGTTATGAAAACGGGGCTGATCACCGAGTGACCGAGCGTCAGGTGCGGCGATGCGTTGGGCAGGTCGGCGATAAGGCGGCTCCCCTTCTCAGGGAATTTCTCCCGCAGGGTCACCTTGCCGTAATGCGCCAGAAACACCATCTTCTCCGCCATCTCTGACGTCGTGACTTTCCCATCGCAGGCATGCGGACGGTTCAGGGGAGACGTGGCCAGGACATTCACCGCGCTGCTGGCGTCGATCTTCCCCTTCTCGCTCCGGTAATAGTTGGTGAATGCAATGTCGCGGTTGACCGGGCTGAAAACGACGTCGAAGGGCGCATTCGTCGGATCAGGGACATACTCTTTCCGGACCTCGGGGTCCTTGGCGTTGTTTACGCTCCAATAGAAGCCTTCTGTCCCGCCGGGGAAGTCGCCCTTCCCGCTTCTCCAGAGCTTGTGCCTGTTTGTGCCGAGAAGGAGGATGGCCGTTTCATTGGACTTGGTGTCGGCAATCAACCAGTCGTTTGTGTAGAGTCCGTTGTTCCCTTCCGTGAGTATACGGACGACGTCGTCAATGCTCGTGGCGTATTGCGCGGCCTTCCTGATCCGGAGAGACTGTGGCGTGCCTTCGGCGTTGAACGGCGTCTGCATGACCGTGGTCTCGCCGATCATGATACCGGCATCGTTGATGTAGAAATCGGCCCCGGAATGAATCCCTCCGGGGAACGTCTCATACACGAGCCGCCGGCCCCTCGACGGGATGACGTCGCAGATAATGTCCCAGTGTACGCCGGTATAGCCGTTCCACATGAACAGCTGTCCGAAAACGATCTTGCCGTCTTTCGTTGCCGGTCCATTGGCAAGAAACGATGAGCATTTGTGCAGGCGCTCCGGGGCGTTCAGCTCTTCCTCCTCCTGGCGGAAGCTTCTGCCGCTCAGTGGAGTGGCCGTCTTCGCCAGGGCACTGCCAAGCTGCCCCAGATCGACAGCGGAGTTCACCGTCACGACATCCAGGAAGTCGATCGCCTTTCCGGCGAAAGTGCCCCCGCCTTTTGCCGCGCCATCGGCGATGCCCCTCATTTCAGCGAGAAATTCTTCGTCATACTTCCGGAGGAGAACAGCATCGGCGAGCGTTCGCATTCCATCCCAGCCCAGCTTCGGATTCTCCGGATTTGCCCGGACGGCCAGCTTTTCCACAAACGCGCCGATCTCTTTTGCGACCAGAAACCCGTACTGGTAACCCCTTTGATACGGCTCCCCTTCAATGTGAACGAAGGTCCACCCCCGGTCGGTGTACCGGAACGCGGGACCGAACCAGCGAACCGTCTCCGGGGGGATGTATTCAGAGATGTCCTCAACTTCCTCCACCTGGACATCATCGAACCACGCTTTGCCGGTAGCGGTCCCGTTGAACCCGAGGTGGAGCATGACGCGATCGGTTTTCTCTGTGGCAATAAAGAGGATCTCACTCTTCCTCCATGCAGATGTCCCTCCGACCGGTGTGGAAAAGTTCGTGAAGGCGAAAGACTCCATGGTGAGCGTTGCGGCAACGGCCGTGGGATACCGGCTCGCGGGGTCCGAAGTCGCCTCTTCCGTCCTGATCCACCCGCTCAGACGGTACAGCTTCCCTACCTCCAGCGTGAGCGGGGAAGAGACGAACGCCGTTGATGAAAGCTTCGAGTGCGAGAAGGTGATGCTTTTCTCACCCCCGTGGCGGATCTGCGTGTCGATTCCGGCCTCTCCCGCGACGCCGCGCTTGTCCGCACGCGACACCCAACCGGTGGGACGTCCATCAGTCCCGACGCTCTCGAATCCGGCATTGGTCACCTGGATTGTTGAGGAGTAGAGAGGAATGCAGAAGAGTATGAGAACGAGGAGGAGATGGACACGCCGGATCGTCATGCAATGCCTCTTGTCGATGGAAATATGTCGGGGGATCTGACTTTGAAGGGAGAAAGCAGAGAAGTTAAGCGCCTCCTTCGGGGCGGTGTTTGTAGTGCACCTCAGACTGCTCCCGCAGTTGTGCCGCACTGACTTCTGCTGTGACATCGCGCTGGGGGTTTGCCAGCATTTCATACCCCACCATGAACTTCTTGACCGCTGCAGAGCGAAGCAGGGGCGGATAGAAATGCATATGGAGGTGCCATTCCGGATAGGGCCCGCCGGCCGTCGGCGCCTGATGGAACCCGGCGGAATACGGGAAGGAGATTTCAAAGATATTGTCGTACCGGACGGTCACACGCCGGAGAATGTCGGCGAGCAACCTCCTCTCATCAGCGTTCAACGCGTTGAGGTCCTGCAGGTGACGCTTTGGAAGGACCATCGTCTCGAAGGGCCAGACCGCCCAGAACGGGACCAGTGCAACAAACGCCTCATTCGCGCAGACAATCCTCTCACCCCGCGCCTCCTCGAGGGCTCGATAGTCGCAGAGCAGACATCGACCCTTCTCAGCGAGATACGCCTGCATCTGCCGCCCCTCCTTCGCCGGTTCAGTGGGAACGGAATGGCTTGCCCAGATCTGTCCGTGCGGATGGGGATTGCTGCATCCCATCAGCTCGCCCTTGTTCTCAAAGATCTGCACGTACCGAATCTGCGTCTGCCGGGCCAGGAAGGCGTATTCATCTGCCCAGACATTCACGACGTTCACAATCTGTTCGTGCTGCATTTCGGCGAGCGTCACATCGTGACGGGGTGAGAAGCAGACCACGCGGCAGCTGCCTTGCTCTCCGCGTGCAAGAAGCAACCCGCCGCCCGAGATCTCATCGGCGGGCGTCCCCGGAAGGAGAGCGCTAAAATCGTTATCAAACACGAATGTCTCTGCATACTTCGGATTGCGGGCGCCCCCGGCCCGTTCGTTTCCGGGACAGAGATAACATGCAGGGTCGAAGTGCGGCCTCTCGCCAGAAGGCGGGGACTCCACCTTCCCTTTCCACGGCCTCCGGGCACGGTGGGGGGAGACGAGGATCCATTCGTCGGTCAGCGGATTGTATCGACGGTGCGGATGTTGCGCGGGGTTAAGCGTTTGCATTGAGAAAAATACGAAGACTCCTTTTCAATTGAAAGAGGAGGCTTGACAATCTCCTGTAGTTCGGCTACTCTAGAGGACTGCCACTGGCGGAGCCGGTGGTTGTCCGAGGCTGAGAGCCGAGCATCCCGGTAACCTCCTGCATTCATCATTTTGTGTTCAATGCTGGATATTCACCATGACACCACTTCCCCCGGTCCACAGATTACATAACGGCCAGCCGCTGCTCCGCCGGATCGAGCAGCATCCCTGGGAGAACAGAGTCACATTCAATCCTGCCTGCGCCCTCGTGAGCGACCGGACGTTGCTGAGCACGATCATCCCGGAGCTTCCGTTCAACGAGCAGACGCGCCGCCGGCTCCGGGAGCAACCCGCGCTCTGTTTCCTGCTCTACAGGGCGCAAGGCGAGAGAACCCCCGCGTACGACCATACGCGATCCTCGATCGGGCTGGCCATCCTGAGTCCAACACTCGAAGTACTTGCCCGGCACACCGAACCCGTGCTCATCCCTGACCAGCCATACGAAAACCTCGGTGCGGAGGACGCGCGGATCACGCAGATCGGGTCCCGGTTCTACATGTCGTACACCGCATACCGGTCAGGCACGCCGGAAAACCTGGTTCGCCTCGCCCTGGCAAGCACCACCGATTTCGTCCACTGGGACAAACATGGACTCGTGCTGGGCGATCTGAACGGGGTGAACAACAAGAACAGCATGCTCTTTCCGGAGAGGATCAACGGGAGATACCTGATGCTGCACAGGCCGATGGAGGGAGAGGACAAGCTTTGCATCCACTGGGCGGAGAGCGATGATCTCTTCGGAACCTGGAAGAGTCTGGGCACGCTTATGAGACCCATCCCCAACCCGTCGTTCGTCGACACGTGGATCGGCGGAGGCGCCCCTCCCTTGAAGCTCCCTGACGGTCGCTACCTCATTCTCTACCACATTGGCAACAGGAAGGCGGATGGCTCACGCGAGTACGACCTCGGGATTGCCGTCGGGGATTTCGGGAAGAGGGATTTCATTGTCCGGCGGGATGAGCCGTTCTTCCGGCCTGCGACGCCCGCCGAAACGACCGGTGACGCGGAACTGGGCGTGAATAACGTCGTCTTCATCTGTGCTGCATACTTCTACAACGGCGACCTCTATATGCCCTACGCAGGCGCAGACAGTGTTGTGCTCGGGGCGAAGATCGCCGGAGAGGACCTGAACAGGTACCTTGGCCGGCTCTGATCACGGCAGGGATGTCACCCTGATCTTTCGTCTGACTTCAGAAAGGCTATCACCACAGCGGAAGTTGACAGACTTGCGTTTGCCCGGGTCGAGATCGAAATAGTTGTCCTCGAAGAGAACGTCGCGCCCCGCGATTTCGATGGAGACGTACCGGGCGAGCGCTCCGGAATTCAGCCGGGCGACAAACGACCCGTCCTTCTTCGCACTCAGGGCGACCCGGATTTCCGGTTTGGAAAGCGACATATGTTTTGGCTCCTCGAAGAAATGCCTGTTCTCCGCCGTTACTCTTCCCTTCTGAAGAAGCTCCGCATGCACGTATGCCGTCCGGAGGACCTCCGCCGGGAGATCGGGCAGGACAAAGCCCTGGACCTTCCTCGAAGAATTCGCGGAGAGCGCCAGCTTCGGACTCGACTTCCAGAGGACCCGGCCGGAGAACGACCGGATGGTGATCCTCAGGTCACCCTTCAGCTCTTTCATCAGATCGCTCGTCGCCCAGAGCTCCAGCCCGTGCGGATCTTTTCGGAAGCTCAGCAGGATGGGTGCAAAGAATCTTCGGGCGAAATAGTATGCCGCTTTTGGTCGCAGGGCACTGTCGATTACCGCCCAGCTGCTGACGGGCCAGCAATCGTTCAGCTGCCAGAAGAGAACACCCGCAGTCCGGAATTTCCTGCGCCGCCAGTGTTCCGCGGCGCACTTCAGCGCCTCAGCCTGAACAAGCTGGCCTTTCACCAGGAAGT
>DAIUKN010000184.1:0-5822 GCA_036848195.1 Bacteroidota bacterium | reverse complement strand
ATAGGAGCAGATATTCAATATCCCTGTCCTGTCCGAGGCAAAAAGCAGCTTGGTCCCGTCCCGCGTGAAGACCGCCGATCGGGAGTCATCGTCACCGGTGACCAGGTATGTCAGATCTGTGCCGTCAGGCCTGATCGCGGCTATGTCGCGGCCGTCACGGACGGAATAGTCGAACACGATTCGGTCCCCGGCCGGGCTCCAGTGCGGGGCGTAGACCTGTTCACCATTCACGTAGGGAGTTATCACCCTGAAGTCGCTCCCGTCGATCTTCGCGACCGCGAGGTTCGTGGTGCCGTCGGCGTTCACGACAAAAGCGATCCGCGAACCGTCCGGCGACACTGTCGGGCTGATGGCACGCTTCCCGTTGGTCAACCGCTTTTCGTCTTCTTTGACCAGGTCGTATGCGTAAAGGTCGAACTGGAGCTCCCAGTGGGGATTGTCACGGGTCATCTTTCCGTAATACAGGGTCTTGCCGTCCGGTGACCACGCCGGCGCGGATCTGACCCGAGGCTCGATCAGGCTCTCCGTCTTCTTTTCGAAGTCGTACACAAACAGGGCCGACTGGCCAAAATAGTCTGCCCCCTTCGTGCTCGTATAGGCGACCTTCTTTCCGTCCGGTGAGTACGCCGGGTAGAGATTGGCAAAACCTGTCGCGGCGCTTGCCCGGCAGCAAGGCTCAACGGGGGCCACCTGTACGGGACCGCGCCTCCGGGTCATGACCTCGATGTTGGCTCCTTCCCCGGGGACCTCCACATCGCCGGCGGAATCAAATCTGAGCTTCTCGCCTTCGCGTAGCCTGGCGCGGACCGGCGCAATCCGTGCCGCGTACTCCTTTTTCACCGCCTCGCGCCATTCGTCGTAGACCTTCTGGCCGCTCTTCCCCACCGCTCTCTCGATGGCACCGTCGATCGTAAACTCCGTGAACGAAGAAAGGTTCCTGGAGATCTCAACGATCTTCTCGACACCGTAGGTGTGCGCAATGTAGCTGACAAAGGCAAACCCCGCGTTGTATGATGACTCGTTGCCCAGGCTCGTCTTCCCAAACACACCCATCTGCTCCCATGTCAGCATATTGCCATCCAACGCGTACGAGCGGAGAATCATGTCGCGATGGGAGTCCCAGAAATCATACCGGAGCTCCTTTCTATTGAATTGCGCGACACCCTCCGCAAACCAGGCGGGGACCACAAAACCGGAAATGGGATACGAGACGACGACGTTCGGATAACCGTACAGCACGTCGGGTCTCCGCTCCGACTCATAGTTCAGCCACTGGAAGTAAAAGGCGGGGAGGCGGCGTCCGTACTTCATCGACGTCTGGATCTGGACGATATGAGTAAATTCATGGGTAATAACGTTGCGCAGCCAGTTGTGGGTGCCGCGCAGCTCGAAATCCATGCTGGAGGCATAGATCTCGATCTTGTTGTCGAAGAAATAAGCCGCCCCGTTGGAGATGTCATCGTGATCACGGATCACGAAACTGACTTTCTGATCGGGCTTGTGGCTATAGAGTGAGGTGACCGGTTCGTAAACCTCCTCCGCGATCTTTGCCACCACCCTCGCTGTTCGTTCAGCGCCGTCGTGGTAGTGGACAAAGAAGTGCTCGGTCTCGATGGTCTTCCAGTTGAGATTGGGGAAGAAGAAATCTTCCTGACTGAGAGCAACGGGAGAGAAAGACAGAAGAGACGAAAAGACCAAAATCCAAATTCCAGATTCCAAAACGGTTCGGCCTGATCGGTACATCTGTCGAGCGCAAGCGGACCGATCGACGGACGCTCCCGATGCCGGCACGATTTCCCTCATTTCACCACCGCAATCTTTACGATCGCCACGCCGCTCCCGCCCGCTCCGTTCGCTTCGATGCGCGCGAAATAAATCCCGCTCTGCACCCCGCCGGTATCCCAGGACACTTCGTTGTCAATCCCTCCAATCCCGGAAGCCGAAAGCTCCGTAACGAGATCTCCGGCTATGTCGAAGATGGTGATCCGAACACCGGAGTTTTCCTTTACAAAATAGCGGATAAACGTCGTTCCACCGTGGACTGGATTCGGCCAGTTATAGGCGCGGTCTTTCGGGAAAAACTGGGAGCTCACGGGAATCCCGGAAAGCAACGACATATCCGATCCGCTGTGCCGTTCGTCGCGCTGATACTGGAGCCAGGGATAGAGCGAAGCCGGGCGCGGCGAGGTTGTCTTCCCCGTGACCCAGGCCGAGACCGATCCGTCATCCGACGAAGCCACGGCCAGACAGACCGAGTCCCCGCGGAAAAAGACCGCGGCGGTCTGGCTGCCTCTCCCCGCCTGCAGGGGAAATCCCTTTGCCATCTGTCCGTCACGGTTGTACGCGACCACGAACCCCTCGGAGGTCGCGCCCACGATGTCGACGAGACCGTCACCGTCGACGTCGGCAACAATCGGTGCCGAGGAAAGGGGTGATGACGACGGGACGGCGATCGGGAAATTCGAGAGGTGCGCACCGGCGTCGTTGAAGGCAAAGATCCGGGATCCGGCAAACACGACGATGTCGCGCCTGCCGTCGCCGTCAATGTCGGCGAGCGCCGGCGGAACGGCAATGGAATCACCGGCGGCTGTCGGAAATCCGGGAAAGGAGGAGAGGAGGGTTGTGTCACTCCGGACAACGGAGCCGTCCCGCGTCGCGAAGACGATACCGTATGCCCCCGGCTGCGACTCGAATGCGCCTCCGACAGGCGGACCGGCGATCAGCTTTCCATTGCCATAGGTTTTCGCGTGGACGGGGGCGGCAGCTGCTCCGCCTCTGGTCCGGGTCGATACCACCACCGATCCATTCCCACCGGTTGCGGCGAAGGTGCTCCCCCGGGGCCAGCCGACGCCGATGACAGCGTTCGCGGGATCGAGGAACGACGTGACGCTGTCGGCGGTCGCTCCGGTATATGTGAGCAGGTAGCACGTGCCGGAGGCCCCCCCGACAGCCAGCAGCGAGTCCCCCGCCGCGACGCCGGTGGAAAGGAGACCGGAGAGCGGCGTCGAGAACCGGAGATCGGCAAGCGTGTCACCGTCGAGATTCCGTGCCGAGTATGCCTGGACGCGTCCACGCGGCCCGGAACCGGTGTACGCGCCGCTTACGATGACCTCGGACACCCCGTCGCCGTTCACGTCAACAATTGACGCCGGCCCAAACCAGTGAAGGCTGGTATCCCCGCTGGCGGCGAACAGTCCGCTCGCCGGCAGACCCGGGAGCACCGGCGAACCGTCAGACTTCCATGCAAAAATCTTCGAGCCCGGGACTGCCGGCCGCAAAGGCCTGGACCCGCTCTGGTCTGCCGCATTGCCGGTTGTGGTGACAACCAGATCCTGCTCGGTCCCGGACCCGAGATTTCCTACGGCGAGGGCGTACGGAGGAAGTGTTTCACCCGTCCGTTTCGGGAAGCCCGGTAGCGGCCGGATGTCAACGTCCCCGCGTACAACCGTTGCCGTCATCCTTGTGCCGCGGGCGCTGAAATCCCGGATGGTAACATGCGAGTTCGCGCCGGCGTTACTGCGACTGTCCGGATAGGAGGTCGGCGAAAAAACGTTCTTGTTCACGGGTGACGAGTTTCCCTGATACCAGAAATCAAGCGCGGTACCCTCCTCGCTCCCCGAACCCGCAGAGAATGAGCCATACTGCTGGCCGATGTCCTGCGACCCATCGGCCTCTTCTACATCAACGCCTCGTCGCTTGGGATCGGCATTGACGCCGTTCGACGAGAGATTCTGGTTGATCACCCCTTCATCGATGTGCCATATCAGCGCGCCGCCGTCGTAGAAAACACCCGCATCGTCGACCCCGCCAGGGAGGCTCCAGTCAGGATCCTCGACATCCATGATGACGCCGTCAAGAGCCGAGATATCGAACGCCGAGAACCCTATCGTATCACGAGGGAACACCTGTTGACGCATCGCCCCGCGAAACCGCGACGTCACGGTCTGCCCGTTCCTGAGCGGGTCGCGGTTCCGGTTTTCCACGAGAAAATACTCACCACCCCCGATGGGAACCCGGTACACAGTGTCACGGCGCGAAGGACTGACGCTACCGAGCCCGATCGCCGGGAGGCTCAGTGATGTCGTCCCCGGTTGCACGACAATCGGTTCAATCCAGCCCAGCCAGTACTTCTCCCACGCCGAGGGTTCAGGAGGAAATGCCCCCGAGAAGCTGAATATCGCCTGGCCGTCCATCAGCCCGAACCGCCCAATCCCCGAGCGCCCTGTCTTCGTGTCAAAGAGATCCGGTAGTCCAAGGAAATTCCCGAACGATGCGCAAAGCAGTCCGTTGATCGTGAGCTCGAGGGTGATGTCGCCTGCAACGCCGGGGATCGGCCGTGTTTCGGTCTCCGGTATGATCGTCGAGTTGGTGATGACGTGCGTCGCTCCGTTCACGGGGATTCCGCGGAACCCGGAACCGTAGAAATCCTGGAACGATTTGAGCCCGATGTAGAGGGATGGAATATCCAGCGGGGTAGGGTCGTAGCCCAGCGTACTCACAAGATCAATATCCCTCCCCACTCCCGCATGGAAAATTACGAAGCAGTGATAGCGGGAGAAGTCAGGGACAAGCCCCGCAGAATCGACCGTATGCCAAGCATCACGCGCAAGATTTGCGACCGCGATATTGGAACCGGTCTTGGGCGGGCTGTAGGTCGCCATGACGGTCGGAAGGGTGATCACCGAATCGATCAACGTCGTCACCACGATCACCTTTCCGCGGGAGACTTTCCGGTAATAGTTCTCGAGGAACGCAAGGTGGTCACGAAAGTACTGTCTGTCCCTTGGCGGGGCGTCGAGCGTAGAGTCCGGAGAAGGCGTGACGGCAAACTGCCCGTTGCCGGTGGTTCTCCCGTCGTTATCCGGCTGGAACTGAACCATGGCCGCGAGCACCCGAACCGTGTCGGGAAACTGGAGCAGCCGGCGGGGCGCCCGGGACGCGTCATCCCGTGAGGCCATCACGGGATGACTGAATTGTTGCGCACGAAGGGATGACGAAAGGAGAACGACCAGAAGAAAAGCGACGCTTCGAGAAGAAGTCATAGAGAATGCAAGTACCGTAATGGCCTGCGCTCGTTTATTCCTTATGCCCCGCCCCAGCCGATCAGGAGCGAAAATCGGATCGTGTCCGACAGCGGGTGGTCCGGCCCCGCTGAAATGTAGCTGAAATCGAAGCCATAGATGTCGTATCGAATGCCGGCGCCGAAGGTCAGGAATTTCCGGTTGCCGAAATTCGGATTCTCGTAAAAGTATCCGATCCGCAGCGCGATCAGCTTCGGCGCGCCATACCAGTATTCCATCCCGGTGCTCACGATGGCCTTCTTGAAACCGCCGTCCCCCCAGGCTGTGACCAGGGATTTCGGGAGGGCGTCGGAAGTGCCGTCGCTGTTCCGCCGGACCAGCAGCCGCGAGAAGTCCAGAGAGGCGGTCAGCTGGTTGAACTCATCGTTGAGCAACTTGTAGCCGAGACCGAGCCGGAGGTTCGTCGGGAGGGGGTCAGCCTGCGCGGCGTCAACGTACGTCACCTTCGGTCCGATGTTCGACAGATTGACCCCGACGCTCAGCTTCTTGCCCAGATCGCCGAGCAGCGGCACATCCAGAACTTGCGGCCGCCACATGGCCGCAAGATCGACGCTCACCGTCGAGGCGATCCCGTTCCCTTTTTCGGATTCCGTTCCGATGGGAGAGAGGGCGCTGTGGATGAACCGGAGATTGATGCCGACGCCGAGATCTTCAAACGGCTTGGTGGCATAGCCAGCCGTCACGGCATATTCGTAAGATTTAAAGCGCCCCTTTTCTGTCGGGCTGTCGGACCCGGTGATG
>DAIUKN010000183.1:0-5844 GCA_036848195.1 Bacteroidota bacterium | reverse complement strand
GCACGCGAGGGACAACGCCGACAGGAGGTTGTGGTGGTGGACATCCGGACCGGCTCGGGGAGGGTTGCGCTGACCGGGAAGGACGTTTCTGTTCCCGCCTTCTCGCGCGGAGGTGTTCCCTACGCGATGGTCCAGCAGTCGCTGAAGGGAACCGCAACTCTTGGGCCGGCCGACGTTGCCGTTTTGGGTATCGAGAATACCCGCATTGCGCTCCAGAAGGGGGGCAAGAAGATCCTCCTCGATCCGCTTGGCCATGGAAGCTACATCTGGCCCTCGCTCTCGCCGGATGGGACCAGGATCGTGGCGTGTGACATCATGAACGGGGCCTTTGTTTCCGATCTCGATGGGAATATCCTCGTCCGGCTGGGGAAGAGGGACGCGCCATCGTGGACTCGTGACGGCCGATGGATTGTGTACATGGATGACCGCGACGACGGTCGCCGGGTTGTCTCCTCTGACCTCTACGCAGTTTCGGCTGACGGCAGAACCACCATACGTCTGACGGACACGGCTAATCTCATCGAAATGGATCCTCAGTGCTCCCCCACGGAGGACAAAATAGCCTGTGGCACGATTGACGGCGCCGTCCTCTTGATCAGCTACAGGGAGGATGCGCGATGAAGTCCACTGCAATACTGCTGATACTCGGGCTCATCTTTGTGGTTTCCTTCGCGCCTGCCCAAAGAACGGATCTGTCGGGACTAAAGTTCTGCATCGATCCCGGCCACGGCGGCCACGATCCCTCCAATGACCGCTATCTGGTTCCTGATCCCGGCAACGAGTTCTGGGAGTCCGAAAGCAATTTCCAGAAGGCTTTGCTCCTCAAGGCGCTCCTCGAAGCCAAAGGCGCGACAGTGATCTTGACACGATACACGAATGATTACCCGAACGATGCAAATGAACCTACTCTTGCTGCGCGCGTAGCGCTAGCGAATGCGAATAACGTCGACTGGTTTCATTCCATCCACAGCAACGCCATCGGGAATGGGATGCAGAGCGGGACAGCGGTGAACTACACTCTCATTCTGGTCCGGGAGAAGAGGTCACCCACGGATCCCTACGCGTCAACGGGGAACGGGCTGGGCATTCCCGAGAGGGAGGAATCGAGGAGTCTCGCATACATCCTCGCGCCCATGATCCAGTCCAGGCTCAGAACAAAGAGCAGCACCGTCTATCTCGACTGGACCTTCTACGGCGGAACCAACGGGGGGTTCAGCCTCGGCGTCCTCCGCGGGCTGAGCATGCCCGGCGAGCTCTCCGAAGGATCGATGCACGACTACGCTCCAGAAACGCGGAGACTCCTCAACAACGATTACCGAAAGATGGAGGCTTATGCACTCCGGGACGCTTTCCTGCAGTATTTTGGAGTTCCTGCCGACCCTCTGTGCGTCGTTGCAGGTATCCAGTCCGATATTGTGACGGCCGTCCCCCTCAACTTCTCGCAGGTTCGGCTCCTTCCTGAAAACAGGGTGTACGCGGGAGATGGGTACAACAACGGCTTTTTCATGTTTGACAGTTTGCAGGCCGGTACGCATATCCTCCGTTTTGAAACACCTGAAAGATTCGTGGATTCCGCGCAGGTGACCTTGACGGCGGGTACCGTTACCTTTGTTGACCGCGTCCTCGAGCTCGCGGCTTCTCCGGTCGTGGTAAAAACCACGCCGGTGAACAACGATACGGGATACATCCCGAACGGACCGATTACGATCCAGTTCTCAAAGCCGATGGACACAGCCGCCGTACGGAGCTCATTTGCGATTGCGCCCCCGGTCACGGGGACGATTACCTGGAACGGTAACAGGACTCAGATGGTGTTCAAACCGGACAGCGTTCTTCCGTTCGAGGTGACATTCACGGTCAGACTCGATACTAGCGCGAAATCGAGCAGCGGCCAGACAATCGATGGGAACGGCGACGGGACTCCAGGGGATCCATTTCTCTTGACATTCAGGACCCGCATTGCCGACGTGTTCCCTCCTCAGGTTGCCGTCAGGTATCCGCGTCCGGGCACGACGGTCCCAACCCCGAACCAGGTTATGAATTTCACCTTCAACGAGCTCCTGAAGTCATCGACGATCACAACGTCGAATTTCGCGCTGAGGCAAGTTGGCGGCAGCGCCCTCTCGCGAACGGTCGAATACTCGGAGGTTGGCGGAAAGTGCGGGGTAACAATGTATCCGACGTCGCCCCTTGTGGCCGGGGCTTCTTACCAGACCTTTGTGAACGGTGTTCAGGATCTCGCAGGGAATGCGATTTCGAGCCCGATTCTGGAAACATTCAACGTCGCAGCTGATGACCGTCAATTCCGTCCGATCGACTCTCTGGGGCTGTCACTCACCAACTGGTTCTCCCCTGCGGGGAGCGGGACCACCGTGGGCATCGACAGCGCCAGCTTTGTTTCCAGCTCTGCCAAGGCAATTCCGATCCTTCCCGGGAACACCGTATCAGCCGAGTTGCGCTATGCGTGGAAGCCCGGCTCAGCCGATTATCTGATCCGGGAGTATTTGAGCGGCGGCCCCCCGAAGAATGTTCTCTTCAGAAAGGACCGAACTATCCTGCAGGTCTATCTGCATGGCGACGGAAGCGGGACGCAGTTCCGCTTTGCGGTCGATGACAGCGTGGACGGCTTTCCCGCTGGCACTGCCGACCATCATGAAGTCAGTGCGTGGATCACGATCGACTGGGTTGGCTGGCGCCTTGTCGAATGGGATCTCGAGAAAGACAGCATCGGCGCCTGGCTTGGCAACGGGGTTCTTGAGGGCCAGCTGCGGTTCGACAGTTTCCAGCTGAGGAAGACGCCGGTGAGTGCCCAGAGCGGCATGATCCTTTTTGATCAGCTCCAGCTTGCGGAGCGGATCGTGACCGGAGTCGCCGAGGGTGCACGCGGTATCCCGTTGGAGTTCTCGCTGGATCAGAACTTCCCAAACCCGTTCAATCCTTCCACGGAGATCGGGTACAGCATCGGTCAGCCGGGGAAGGTGACGATCGCGGTCTACGATCTCCTCGGCCGTGAAGTCGGTGTACTGGTGGACCAGCGCATGGAATCCGGGCACTACGCACTCAGGTTCGACGGCCGAGGACTCTCCAGTGGAATGTATGTTTACCGGATGACCGCCGGAGGTCTCACGCTCATCCGGAAAATGCTCCTGACAAAATGAGCACGCTCGTCATCCGTCCTTGCACGGAAGGGGACATTCCCGTGGTGCAGCGGATCACGTGGGAAACCTGGCTGGACGCCTATGCATCATTCGTACCGGTTGAAGATCTGCGGGCGTACTATGAGGAGCACTACTCGACACGAAAGCTCCAGGACTTTCTGAGAGGGGAGAGCTCGGGCGGGTTCATAGCGGAGTACAACGGCGTGCCGGGAGGCTACGCGCGAACATCCTTCAACAAAGAGGAAGGAAGATTCTACGTTCAGTCACTGTACGTCCTGCCGGCATATCAGGGGCATGGCCTCGGGACGAAGCTCCTCGCGGCGTCTGAAGAGCGAGCGCTGGACTTCAGGGTTGATGCCGTCTGGCTGGGGGTTATGGTCCAGAATGTACGAACGGTGGAGTGGTACAGGAAGATCGGGTTCCATTTCGTTGAAGAGGCGCCATTCACCATGGCAAAGACCACGGTGATCCACCTCATCGGTTATCGCCGGATCCCTCCGTTGTGAGAGGTGGGTCAGGCCTTCCCTTCATCCTCGGGGAGCGGAATGAAGAAGAGCGTGACGATTCCCGGTATGCCGAGAAGGGCCGTCAACAGGAAGAAATTCGGATAGCCCAGCATTTTCTGGAGAAGTCCGCTCACGAAGCCTGGCATCATCATTCCGAGGGCCATCAAGCCGGTCGAAATCGCATAGTGTGAGGTCTTGTACTCTCCCCGCGCAAGGAACATCAGGTAGACCATATAGGCGGTGAAGCCGAAACCGTAGCTGAACTGTTCGAGCGCGACCATTGGGGCTGCAACGTATACCGATGGTTGGATCTGTGAAAGGAGAACGTAGACGTACATGGGAAGGTTGATGATAATGGCCATGGGCCAGAGGCACTTGCGCAGGCCGTACTTTTTCAAAACGATGCCTCCCGTGATGCCGCCGGCGAGAAGGCACGCGAGGCCGATTGTTCCGTAGACAATTCCGACCTCCGATGTTGTCAGTCCGAGACCTCCCACCTCTCTGCTGTCGAGGAAAAAGGGAGAGGCGAGCTTGACGAGGAAGGCTTCGCCGAACCGGTAGAGGAGTATGAACGCGAGAATGATCCCGATATTCTTCTGCTTGAAGTAGGAGGAGAAGACATCCACGAAGGCGTTGCCTGCGCGCCCGGTTCCCGCAGACGCGTGGTCGCTCACGGGATAGGGAAGCATGAACCGGTGGTAGATGAAGATCACGCCGAAGAGAGTCGCAGCAATCGCGAAGGCGATGGTCCAGCTCCCCGGGATGTTGCCGGTGCTTACTTCCAGCCGTCCGGCCAGCCACACAATCAGTCCCTGCCCGAAGATCATGGCAAAGCGGTAGAACGTCGACCGAATTCCCACGAACAGGCTCTGATCGTCTTTGTTCAGGGCAAGGAGGTAGAACCCGTCGGCCGCGATGTCGTGGGTTGCAGAAACAAATGCCGCCGCGAAGAATGCGATAAGTGAGATGACGAAGAACGCGGGAAGATGCATGGCCGCCGCGACGAGCCCAAGGAAGATCGTCATTGCAAATTGGGTGCCGAGGATCCAGGTCCGCTTTGTCGAGTGCGTGTCCACCATCGGGCCCCAGAACATCTTGATGACCCAGGGGAGGTAGAGGAAACTGGTCCAGAACGCAATCGTGGCGTTGTCGATGCCCATCCTCTTGTACACAATTACAGAGACGGCGTTGATAAGGATGTACGGGACCCCTTCTGCAAAGTAGAGCGTCGGGATGAAGGTCCACGGGTTGCGATTGGTCTTTTTTTCAAGAACCATGGGAGACGTTCAGTGGGTGGAGGAAGAGGAACGGTAACTGGTCAAAGATAGTGAACTCTGTTGTGAATCGCCAGATCGAATCAGAATCAGCCAGGAGATGCCATGAAAGCGATACTAACTGCTTGTGTTCCGTACAGTGGAAAGGATGAGACCCGCCTCACGGTGGACCAGCTCCGGAAATCGGACTCTGTCGGACGGATCATCCTGCTGGCGGGGACCAAGGAATCCGGGCTCGAAGGTTGCGAGACGATGGTCGTGGATGGGCTGACCTCAGCCGCCTCCATGCGCGCGATGGCTGCAGCCGTCCGGACGCCGTACTGCTTGTTTGTTCTGCACGACACGCAAATCGATATCGGCCAGTTCGGGCTCGAGCGATTCGTCGGTGTGGCGGAAGAAACCGGAGCCGGGCTGGTGTATGCAGACTACTTCGACATGAGAGAGGGGAAAAGGGCTCCCCACCCGGTCATCGAATATCAGACCGGCAGTGTACGTGACGACTTCAATTTTGGCTCAATGGTGCTTCTCCGAACCGCGGCTGTCAAACGCGCGGCGGCTGACCTGAAGGGATCGAAGCATCTCTATGCGGGGTGGTACGCGCTCCGCCTGGCGATTTCGCGCCGCGCAGCCTGCGTTCGTGTTGGAGAATTCCTGTACAGCAAAGTCGAGGCGGACGTGCGAAAGTCGGGCGAGAAACTTTTCGATTATGTCGACCCGAAGAACCGTCAGGTGCAGGTCGAGATGGAGGCGGCGGCCACGCACCACCTGAAGGCGATCGGGGCCTATCTCAAGCCGGCATTTGCGAAGATCAGGCTGGACGAGGGGATGTTTCCGGTGGAGGCATCCGTGATTATCCCGGTGAAGAACCGGGCAAACTGGGACATGGCGCGGGGAAAAAAGGGAACC
>DAIUKN010000182.1:0-5846 GCA_036848195.1 Bacteroidota bacterium | reverse complement strand
CCGTCGGCGCTGCCGCGGTGGCGCAGTACTGTTATGCCGCGGGACGCGCGGACATTCAACAACGCCGGCTCGATTCCGCGAAAACACGGATGGCTCTCATCCGGTCGCTGCCGAAACCCGGGGGAATCCAGGCCGAGTCCGCCGTTGATGGCATGAGGGACCGCCTCTTTGCTGAAATCCTGATCGCGGAGGACTCTGTGGAGCAGGCCATTGCGGTGTTCCGGAATATGAAACCATGGCCGATACCGACGTTCGCAACCGTCCCCTACGTCTACTACAACTTCCCGTTCGAACGGGATTTCCTCGTCCGGGCGTACATGAAACGGGGAAGCCTCGATGAGGCCATCGCCGAGTGCGAGCGCATCGCGACATTCGACCCTTCAAGCTCCGAAAGGAGACTCATCCACCCGAGATACATCTATCTGCTCGCGACTCTCTACGAACGAAAAGGGCTGACGGCCAAGGCAGAGGCGGAGTATCGGCGTCTCCTCGGACTCTGGAAGGCAGCGGACAGAAATCTCCCGGAGTATGTCGACACCCAGAAGCGCCTGGCTAAACTGGCGGGGAGACTACCATGAACGGCCAGATCCCCCGTCTGCGTCATCGAACACTCCCGGGCGGGCAGGCAAAATCACCGCCGAGCACATCCCGGGGAGTGGAAGTGATTTTGAGGATCCCCGCCTGCCGTACTGAACTCTCGCAGGCGGGCAGGCCGATGATGTTTGTCCGGATCTGCCGGGAGGGATCATGGTAGGCACGACCATTTCCCATTACAGCATCCTTGAGAAACTCGGCGGAGGTTCACGCCCATTTCCCGCTTTCCGAACTTTCAGGCGGAATGGATAGCTGAGTGATAATCGGATCCGTTCTGAATATCGCGTCCGGAATCAGCGGCGGCGAGCGACTCCACCACGGTTTCATCAAAGGCAAGGGGTGCAGTCCAAGCCTACTCCTGCTGGGAAAGGAAGCGCCCGTCAGGGGCGAGAGATGACGAAATAGCGGCATTTTTGCACTCCTGTGGACCTACGATGGCAAATATTTAATATCACGCGTTTGCGTTATTGACAATGTTGCAGCTTATCTGTAACCTCCGCGTAGCATGCGGCAAGGTGTCTTCCCAAGCCATGGAGCCGCCGCTCTGGACCCTGCGCCAGTTCCCTTGTGTTAGAGCCCACCCCAACGACCCTCTGGCTGAAGCCGCTCAGGCTCAATGCCTCTCGACTGTCACGGGCGCGCCCTGACTCGACGCTGGAGTCAGCGATCTGACTGGATGGCCGAACAGACTGCCGTGAAGAATCTGCAGAATAGCGATATCGTTTTCGTTTTCCCTCCCTCGTATGGCAACCCTGGAGTTTTCCGCCAACATTTGGGTGTGGCCTACCTGCGTGCCGCACTTGCACAGACGGGAATCACCACTGAGCAGTATTGTTCCGAGAAGCCGGGCTGCATCGACGTCGTAACAAAGGATATACTTGCCCGGAAGCCGGGCATAGTTGGATTCACCGTCTATGACTCCAATTACCCAACAGCTCTGGCAATCGCCCGGCGCATCAAGTCCCAAAGACCGGGGGTCATTGTTGTCCTCGGTGGGCCGACATCCACCTTCAGCGCAACCGAGCTTCTGAAGCGCACGAATGTGATTGATGCTTGCCTGACGGGAGAGGCCGAGGAGACCGGGCCAGCAATCCTTCGCCGTCTTCTGGACGGCAATGATCTGGCAGAAGGGACGCCAGGCCTGGCGTTTCGACGTGGTGACGAGGTGTTCTGCGGTCCACTGCCACCTCTGGTTGGATCTCAACAGCAGGGCTCTGAATGTTCGCTCGATGCGACACCATCTCCCTACCTCTCCGGGATACTCTCTGATGGCCGGGCTGGAGTGTTGACCGGTCGTGGTTGCACGCACCACTGTCAATACTGTGCCTTTGCAGCGCTTGGCAGGAAGACTCTCCGGTTACATTCCATTGAGCGTGTTCTCGCCGAACTGGAGTCCATAGCGGCGATCCAGAAGCGCGAGCGCCGCCATGATGTGATTACCATCTACGACGACACATTCACTCTGCTTGTTCCGCGGGCGAAGGCGCTCTGTCGAGCGCTCATAAAGCGAAGGTTGGGCCTGTCCCTCTCCTGCATTACGAGGGCGGACAGCATTGACGAAGAGCTCTTCCGGCTCCTTCGAGAGGCTGGTTTCGTAAGGCTCGCTTTTGGATTGGAGAGTGCTGTTCCTCAAGTTCTGCGTGCCGCCGGCAAGGTGCGGCCGCCGGAGTGGCCTGATCCTGACCTCACTCCGGAGAAGGCGTTTGTGCGGAAGGTGAGATCCAGCGTCGTCGCCGCGAAAAAGCATGGCTTCATCGTTGGAGTCAGTATCATACTTGGTCTGCCGACAGAAACTATCGAGCAGGGGGCAGAAACACTCCGGTATGTCCGCAGTTTGCCGATCGACGACTACATGCACAACTATCTCTGGTTGTTTCCCGGAACTCCACTCTGGGATTCCAGAGCTTTGTATGGACTCGGCTGCACGGTTAATAAACTCGGTCTGTCGAGAACTACCAGGCATGCGTATGATCTGCATTCCCTGAGGCCTCAGCCACGCTGTGCGATGGAGCACGATGCAGCATTCGTGCGGTTGCTGGCGGCGGACGCCATCTTCTCCTGTGCGACCAGCCTGGCCGTCGGCCCCGGAACGGCCGCCCTCGTGCTCGATAGGGCGGAACTCGCCACTCCCACGGCCGCATGGGCACGGTCGGTGCTCGATATCGGGGGCTGCTCATGCAAATCCTTCCCCCACTGAGAGAAGATCTCGTAAAGCAGCGACTGGAGCACGATCGGTGTCTCATTGCAGAAGAACTGGTTCCGGCACGTTATCATGTCCATGTTATTCCCAGACGCTCTCGATCGATGGCGGAGCGGTGGTTGCTCTCGTGCTCTGAGGTGGAGGTTTTCGGCTCACATAAACCCCACCTACTCACGTTGTCGGTGAGGAGCGGGCCAGAACCACTGCAGGATTGGCTCAAGGGGGAGGATGGAACTGAAGACCTCTTTGAACTTAACGGTTATCTCTCACACTCGACAGAAATCACCAGGTTTCTCCGCAGAGTCAAAGAAGGGAATCTCCTGGAAACAATCCGCCGAATGCCGGTTCCGCCGGATTTCAAATACGCAGGACGATGGCTCAAGGGTGCAACACCCTGCCGCAATCTGACACGGCTCGAGGTTGATTCCTCAGGTTGCGTACGCTGTTGTCGCCACGGCGAACCGATTGGCCTCGTGGGCGACTCGCGGCAGAAGCTGATCCGGCACATGACGGCCGCTATTCGCAGGGCAGAGGCAAGCCGGGGCTGTGAATCATGTTCAATGGACCATTGCCCGCGTTGCCCTTTTCCCGGACTCCCCGACGATGGATATTGTTCCATCATCAAGTCACAGGTCCGTGCGCTTGAGTTCCTGAGTGTGCTCCATGTCTGTTCACGATTCCCCGTTCTTCTCGCCTGGGTGGAAGAGCGATCGGGCGAGGGTTAACGGTGCTTACGCTGTCGTCCATCATCCAAAGGGAGGTTCACCATGGCAAAACAAAGAAAGCAGAACAAGAAGTCGATCCTTGATAGACAGTTGCGCAAGTATCTTAGCAAGAAGAGCGCGGATCGGATAATGGCCAAGATCACGAAAATGGTCAAGGCAGGAGCGAGTACATCGAGGATTCAGCAGGTTATCGTAGCGATGATTGCAGCCGATTGTGCAGCCATAACTGCCAAAGCGATGGTGACCGGGACCGGTGTTCGAGCAGGGGAGAGAGTGCACGGATCACCGCCAAACAGACCGTAGCCGTATTCCTCAGAGACCAACCGGCTTCGTCCCGGGCGAATATCGGGGATATTGCAGCAGTTACCGCCCGGGATCAGGTCGGGGTCCTTGTGCACTTCATTGCCTCTCCGCGGCATGGAGCGGAGAGGCGTTGGATCGAAGTGCCTTTGCTGGGGAGGGTCACGTCAGCCTGGCGGTTATCCTTCAATGCAGTTCGCGAGGCGGCGGAGGGGTATGTCGAGAAAGGGTCGACTTGCGGGAGGCCGTTTCGCTGAACATGCGGAGCGTTCACTCAAACACATTTTTGACAAGAACCAGCTTCGATCGATTATCCTCCCTGCTCCAGAGGATCTCTTTCCCGTCCATACTGATGTCGTGCATGCCGGCTCCGGGGGGCGCTTTCCCGATTCGTTCCTCCTTCCCGGAAGAAGTCCACACTCGCCAAATCTCATCTCTCCGTTTCCCGTAAATCAAGAAGCGCCAATCAAGGGGTGCCCTCATCGGGATACCTGGCGGAAGAATCTTCTTACCTTCGCCGATCTGCCTGCCCATTGCGTCAAGGGAGACCACCCACCAGCCTTCCTTCCCCCTTCGGAAATCATTGATCAGCAACTTCTTCTTGCCCTGAATCGGGATTGCAAATGTCGAATCCTGATAAATCGGGGTTCCCGTAACCCCATCGATCGAGTAAAGCAGAGTTCTTATCCCGTCATAGGCGACAACCTCTTCACTGTCCACCCAGGCAAATGTTGTGGCTTTGCACAGTAGTCGGGGAAGACCGGTTTTGAGAGGCTTGATGAGATAGACGCTGCTTGAATCATCGGGTTCTCCGAGCCCCCGCGAAGAAAAGGCAATCCACTTGCCGTCAGGTGACCATCTGCACCCGAGAACTGCCTGGGATCCGGAAGTCAGCTGTTTCTGCTTCTTCCCATCGCGGTCTGTGACAAAGAGATGCTGCTCCGGATTGAACCAGAACTCGACTTCTGCGCGGACATAGGAAATTTGAGTGCCGTCCGGCGAGAATGAAGCATCAGGCACACGAGAGTCATCGAACGTCACCTGGCGGGCATTGCTTCCGTCGAGTGACGAAACCCAGATATGGCTTGCCGTTTCTCTCTGGAGATACACAAGTGTTCTATTGTCGGAGGAGATTCTCGCCCCGATGATAGGTTCACCCCCTTGTGTGACTGGAATCGCTTCGCCTCCCTGGGCAGGAATCATCCAGAGGTTAGGCGCTCCAGACCGGTCCGACGCGAACAGAATCTCATCGTTGGTTGCCCAGATCACCTCATCAGCCGCCTTTCCGTCGAATGTGAGCTGCCGCTCCCGGCCCGTCGCGAGCTCGCGGACCATCACCTCGCCGTGGGTCGACGAGAAATTACGTACCCATGTGATCGACTTCCCGTCGGGTGACCAGCAGAATGAGACCCTCCCGCAGAATGTGTGCAGGCTATCGATAAATTCAACGCGGTTGTCGGACCCGTCAGGCTTGACGCTCCAGATTTCGAATTTACCGGAAACGCTTGGGTATCCTGTCCGTGGTACCCACGGTCCCCGCAAGTATCCGATTCTTTGCCCATCCGGTCTCCACTTTGCGACATAGCCGGTGTCTGCCAGCGTTCGGCTTGCTCCTCCCTGAGATGCCACGATTTTCAACTTGAAGGCAGCACGCGGCTCGTCCCTGCACTCATACGCCATCTGGCTTGCATCCGGAGAAAGATCAACTGCCTCCACATAGAGGTAGTTTTCCACCGTGGCCCGGCTGTACTGGTCCAATGCAAGATTCATCCAGTAGAGATCGAATTTCCCATTCTCGTCCATTGCGGCGAACGCCAACCAGTTGCCATCCCGTGAGAGAGAGGGGTACGAAATCTGTGTGAAGGGAATCTTGAGCGTGACTGATGTTCGATTCGGGTTGAGCCGGACAGAAGGTGTCCTCGGAAGCCACAGCAACAGGCTGATGACACACATAGCCACCACTCCCGCCGTCCCCCTCCCGAGCCATCTCCTCCTCGCCGCCTTTCTCTCCACGACCGGCACCGGCA
>DAIUKN010000181.1:0-5869 GCA_036848195.1 Bacteroidota bacterium | reverse complement strand
CGAATAGTTGCCCCCCTCCACCTGGACCGTGAATCCGCGTTTTCCATCCGGCGTCGGAACAGAGCCGGTGTACGTGAACTGGTAGCCGAGAGCCTCCCGGGGCACGTTCAGGGGGAGTGCAAGACGCTCCATGGTGCTGAACTTCCCGGTGCTGATAACTCCGAGGAAAAAGAGGGCGAGGCCGATATGGGCAATCTTCCCGCCGAGGAATCGCGGATCCCCTTTTGCGACTCTGATGGCAATGTCTGCGTTGACGAACAAGGCAAAGACCGACGCAAAGATGAATGTCGCAACAAGGCCGTCACGGATACCACCGGCAACGAGTGCGAAGGTTACCACCAGCGCCGCGAGGAGCGATTTCCATGATCTGCGGAGACTCTCCCTCGCGTCCTGCGTCTCCCATTGCATATACAGGCTGGCTCCGATCAGGAGGGCCATCGCGATAGCAATCGGCAGGTTGGTTGTGTCGTAGAACGACGGCTCGACACGGATCTTGGAGAAAATTGGCAGGCTTGTCCCGAACAGGACGACCGCCGCGCTCAGCAAGAGGGCAATCGTTCCGGCGCCGAGCGCCACTTCCCTGGTCAGGATTTCCCTTCCGCCCTCCTCCGGCCGCATATCTGCCCACCGCTTCACCAGGAGGACCGCGCCTGCGGCCGTGATCAGCGCGAGGAATCCAAGCAGCAGCCAGTAGACTGCCGCGCCGGGATCGGTGAACGCATGGACTGACGCATCGCCCAGAATGCCGCTGCGCGTCAGGAACGTGCTGTAGACCACGAGAAGAAACGAGAGAATTGCGAGGACAAAGTTTGTGCGGACGAATTTGCCGGTGCGGAGCTGGGCCAGTAGCGTATGCAGCAGACCCATGCTCGTAAGCCACGGGACAAGAGAAGAGTTTTCCACGGGATCCCATGCCCAGTACCCGCCCCAACCGAGGACGCCGTACGCCCAGTACCCCCCCAGCATGATGCCGAGACCAAGTACCGAGGTCGCGACGAGAACCCAGGGGAGAGATTGCCCGGTCAGGATGTCATACTGTTTCTTCCAGAGACCTCCGATAGCGAGAGCGAACGGTACCGCCATCGCGGCAAATCCGAGGAACAGCACCGGCGGATGGATCACCATCCAGAAATTCTGAAGGAGAGGATTCAATCCGCGCCCATCCGGGGGGATCTGGGCGGCAGGTGCCTGTGGGAACATCTCCCACACGGAGCGGAAAGGCGATTTCGCGACGACCAGAAGGAGCAGGAAGGTCTGCACCGCCATGAATGTCGACATCACCGGGAATTCCGTCTTCCGTTTTCGGGTGAAACCCAGAAGGATGAGAGCCATCAGCGAGGAACAGAGGGCCCAGAAGAGAAAACTCCCTTCCTGGCCGGCATAGAAACTCGAGATCAAATAGTGGAGCGGCAGCGACCGGTCGCTGTAGCTGAAGACATATCCGTTTGAGAAATCATGGGTAACGAGGAGAACCAGAAGGACTGCGGCTGCGAGCACCACGGTCGACGTGTGGATCCGGACAAGCACCCTGCAAAGGTCGGTGCTGACTTTCGCGCCAGCTGCCGCCCGGGCATACGTAAGTGCCGAGGCCGCGGCGGAAAAAAGGGCCAGGAACAGAATAAGGTTTCCAAGAACAGTCATTACCACCATCTCCAAGTTTCTCTCTGTACCCCATTACAGGTCAACATGCGTGCCACTGTGGCAGGGGATGGTCATTCTCAATAGGGCGTAAAGGAGGCCGTTTTCGGCTCCAGGGGGGCATTCCGGACATCTTCATTCCAATCTCTGGGAATAGCTTTGCAGGAGTGAAAAATCAGCAGATTCCGGAACGGGGGGAGGAAGGGGAAAAAGAAGTCCCGCCGGCCCTCAAGGGGGCGTGCGGGACTTCCAGATCATTTTCGTTGTCTCAAGCGTTTACCACGTGCGTGGCACGTTCAGAGACGGTGTGCCGTCTCTTCTATCCAGTTCCTATGTTTGTGGATTTCGGTAACGCTCTCCTCCTCTGTTGGTGGTTGGTGTCGGCCCGCCATCGACCGGCGCGAGCTTCACATGTCGCACCCGCAGTGTACGATGCGACACCAAAAGATGCTGTGTCCGGGAGCACATTGTGCCCGGACGGACCGTCAATCAACGGAACGGTCGTTCGCCGCCGAAAAAGTCCGTCATCGTGATCTTTCCGTTGATATGCTTCGCCTTGTTCGCGATTTTGCCCGTCCCGTCCACAACGTCACCATGACAGTTCACGCAACCCGTGATGGGGAACAGTGCGTGTCCGGCAGGCGGGTTGGCATGGCACGTTGAACCGCACGTGGCGGCGTTCGATCCATCGGTCCAGGCAGGCGATGCTTTCCCGCCAACCATGACAGAGTCTGTGAAAGCAAAATCATTGAGCGAGGTTGCCTTGCGCAGTCTCCAGTTTCCGTGACAGTAGGTATTGCCGCACTTTCCGGCGACCGCGTCATACGCCGCAGCCGGTTTAAGCGTCCCATCTCCGGTGGTAAGCCTGGCAAGCGTATCGTTGAATGCAACATCCGCCGGCGGGGTGCCGAGATGTCCGGGCGCATCGTACTTCGCAGGCACCGAGTGGCACTCCTGGCACTTCACCGTCTTTCCGAGGGTTCCTGTGGCCAGGTGCTTCTGATGCGCGCCGACTCCGCGGACCGTTGTCGCGGAATCGCCTGCAACGCTCTTCGGCGGCGCCGCAGAGAGGAAGAAACTCGCGGGGGAGGAGAAGTCACCGTGGCACGTGTTGCAGGCTTCCGGACTCTTCGCGGCTCCGGTCCGATCCACATGGCAACCCGATTGTCCGCAGGAGACATTGACGATCGGCCCCCCCGTGTAGGCTGCCCCGTGGCACGCCTGGCACTGCAGGAGCGGATAATTCTTGGACTGCAGATACCCGGGATGATACTTCGCTGCCTGGGTGAATCTCGCCGCGTGCGGATAGGAATCATGACAGGTGAAACATGCCACGCCGCTAGTGCCGCCTCCGGAGTCGGCTCCGTGGCAGCCCTCGCACTCCTTGCCGTCCCATGCCGGCGTCTTGGCCTTCAGGTAGCGGCCGTGGAAAGCTGACGACGAAGGCTGGGCCCCCCACTCCCCGGCGTGGGGATATGATGCGTGGCAGGCGAAACAGGAAACCCCGGAAGTGCCCCCCTGGTTATTCCCGCCGTGACACTTCTGGCATTCCTTTGCGTTCCAGGGCGGCGCCGTTGTCTTCAGGTATGTCCCGTGGAATCCCGCCGAGACGGGCTGGCTCCACCCTTCGCCATGGACCTGCGCTCCCGAGGACACAGGTGCCGGAAGATCTTTCTTCAGTTCGCTGCAGGATCCTGCCAGCAGCGCCAGAATGATCGAGCCGAGAATCACGACAACTATTCTGTTCATGTGAGAGCGTCCTCGCTATTGATGGCAGTACCCGCAGAACCCCATCCCTTTCCTTCCGCCGGGGTACGCATGAACGTCGGTGTGGCAACTATAGCAAGTGGCTCCGGGATCAGTGTGCCACGAACCATGTTCTCCCTTCTGGAACCCGCCGGGGTGGGTCCGCGGGTTCGTTCCGCGGATGCCGTCGCCGTCTGTGTGGCAGGTCATGCAGGTCGGGTCGGCTCCGCGCACATCATGGCAGCTCACGCAACTCTCGATGTCGCGCCGGGCTAACTCCGCATGCCGCCCACCGCCCGACCCGACGCCGATCAGAGCAAAATCAGTACCAAGATGCCAGGCGGGCTTGAACGCCTCCGCAGTAACATTGCCACCGGAGTTGTGGCACCTGGCGCAGAAATCCTGCGACGAATGGCATGTGGCGCATTCCGACGACTTGGACTTCGCATCGATCCCGTGTGTGAAGCGATAATTGAGGTTATGCGCCATCTGCAGTTGAAGCTGATTTGGCAATTCCGTCCCGGATCCACGGGGGGCGGGATCGGCCATGAGATCGCGCATCCCGATGCCGACAAGTCCGGCCGCTGCGTGGCAGTCCGCGCAGAACGTCTGCGTGTGGCACGTGGCGCAGCTGACGTCGAGCCCGCCGAGCCTTGTGGCCTGCTTATGTTCGCGCTTGAAGTTCCCGACAAGATGATCGGGCGGGATCAAATTTGCGAAGCTGGTATGACATGCTTCACAGGTGTTTGTTGCCTTGGCATCATTGTGACAGCTGCTGCAGGTCGCCATCGATGGCATGTTTTTCGGGCCCGCATAGTCCACTTCCTCGAGGCCCTTATGGCAGGTGACGCACTCCACATTCTTCATCGATGTGTGCTGCTCATGCGAAAAGACCAGAGGTCGGACCCGTGGCGGAGCCGCCTCAATGTTCTCAGGATCTTTGTGGCAGTAACCGCAGGTGTTGTTGACCTGCTCCTCATGGCAGGTGATGCAGTTGTCGTGATTGGGATGGAGATTGTCCGAAGAGCGCTTGCTCGTTTTCACGGCTTTGTGACACTCTTCGCAGCCGACGCCAGCATCTTTGATATGTCCTTTGTGCGAGAACTTGAGCTGGAGCGAATCCTTGTTCTGCTCCCATCCGCCGGTGACCCCCCCTTTGCGGGCAACGGCCGTCACCAGTGCGGCGAGAACCACCAGGGCGATGACGAAAGAACGTCGCTTCATTGTCCCACCTCCTGCCCGAAGAGCGAGAGCCTCTCCGCGAACCAGTAGTTCAGTTTCACGAGTGCGCGCAGATCGCGCGCATAGACGGTGTTGGTCATCCACTGTCCCTGCACATCGAACGAGAAATTTCGGGAGGGTCTGACTGTCCCGCCCAGGACAAGTGACCAGGCGTCGTTCCTCGTCTCCTCCGGGCTGAGCCGGTACGAGGCAAACGAAATCCCCACCGATGGGACGACCATATTATCGAGCAGCGGATAGATCCCCTGGAGTGTGAACGACTGAAGCTCGCCGGCATACCCGTTGCTCCCCGAATAGCTCACGCTCCCGTAACCGGCATGGACACCGACTGTCCAGCGGGTGCTTTTCTCATCGCTGTACGATACCGACGCCAGCCGGGCGAACCCGCGCACCAGGCGCGAGAAGCTGTACTCCACGCCCCCTTCGATTTCGTCAACGGCGTTCAGCGTGAAAGCGGAAAAGATGGAATTGTAGCTGACCCTCGGGAGCCGGTGCATGTAATCGGCCGTCAGCACCAGATCAGGCGACACGTTGACCCGGCCGCCTGCCTGAATCCGGGCGGTCTTGCTGTCCCGCACATCATAATCATAGCGACCGTACACCGAGAAGAGCTCGGCGTAATGGTAGGAGGCGTCACCGCTGACCAACTCTTCGGCCTCCGGCTGAAATGTCACATAGTAGGGAACGGCATTAAAGGAACTGTCGCGCGCACGGAGTGTCCAGTAAGGATCGCGTCTCTCGCGGCGGTTCATGTAGCTCACGCCGACTCGAGCGCCAGAAATGGCGGTCGTGACAACTTGACCGCCGAAGTTCAGGTTGTCATGATAATCTTTCCGAACCCCCGAGAAATCCTGTGAGGGAGCCGCGCCCCCAAAACCGGTCACCGCCACATGGTCCTTCAAAAGACGAAGTCGCGCGCTGATGCCATCGATCGTCCCGTATCCTGCTCCGGCATAGATGGCCTGCCGGCCGAGACTGACGTCCACGGCCTTTCCGATGTTGGCCCACCGCAGATACAGGTTGTACGCGCGTACGAGCCCGACACTCCCGTCGGTGTTGACCGCCCCCTGCAGGTAAGTATTCAGCGACACATCACCCTCTGCGATTGTCAACTGGACGTTCTGAAAACCCCGGAGGTAGGTCTTGGAGGAGTTGACGGTGTCGAACTTCTCCCAGGTATACAGCGAGGTCACAAATCGCCCGTTCACCAGCTGTGCCTGGAGACGGGGGTGCAGCATGAACA
>DAIUKN010000180.1:0-5894 GCA_036848195.1 Bacteroidota bacterium | reverse complement strand
GGCCGGTGATCGCAAAGCGGTGAGCTTCGTCGCGAATCTGCTGAAGGAGCTTCAATCCCGTTGACGCCTTCGGGATCAGCTCGGGATCGCTCTGGCCAGGCTTGAACACCTCCTCCAGCCGCTTTGCGAGGCCGACAATCGGCTGCTGTCCGACGCCGAGATCACGGAGAACCTCAACCGCGCTGGAAAGCTGGCCCTTCCCCCCATCAACCATGATCAGATCGGGAAATGCTCCCTGCTCTTCAAGCAAACGCGAGTACCGCCGCCGTATCACCTCGCGCATGCTGGCGAAATCGTCGGGACCGGACACAGACTGAATCTTGAACTTCCGGTACTCGCTCTTCCTTGGCTTGCCATCCACGAACACGACCATCGAAGCCACAGTGTCTGTCCCCTGGATGTTCGAAATGTCGAAGCACTCGATCTTCTTCGGGAGTCTCTCGAGGCGCAAATCGGCCTGGAGCGACTTCAGCCCGTGGGGGACATAATCCGCCCGCTTCATCTTCTGCAGCTTCAATTCGTCCAGCAGGAAGCGGGCGTTGCTGGCGGAGAGGCGGACCAGCTTCGCCTCCTCGCCTTCCGTCGGCCGGATAAGGCTTACCGTCTCACCCCGCCGTTGCGAAAGCCATTCGGTGAGCGGAGCCGGGTCCTCCAGCTCCGCCGGCAGAAGGACCTCCTTGGGGATAAAGTCGGCTTCGAGGTAGTACTGCTGGAGCAGCGCCTGAAGGATCTCTGCGTCGGGCTTCTGATCGACATTGCCAATATAGTAGTGCTGCCGGCCCACCATCTTCCCATCGCGGAGCTTGAAGATTACCCCGCACGCATCATCCCCCTCGGTGGCAAAGGCAACAATATCACGATCCGTGGCGTCGAGATCGACCGCCTTCTGCCGCTCGCTGTACGCCTGAAGCCCCCTGATCCGGTCTCGAAGGATCGCCGCCTCTTCAAATTTCATTCCGTTCGCAAGCGCCTCCATCTCCGCGCGGACTGCGCCGATCAAGGTCTCCGTTTTCCCCTGGAGAAGGGCCGCCACCTGATCAACCATGGCATTGTATTGTTCCTGCGATACCAGCCCCTCACAGGGGCCGCCACATTTCTTAATGTGGTAATCCAGACAGACTTTGAATTTCTTCTTCCCTATCGCCTCGCCGTCGATAAAGAAGTTGCAGCTCCTGATCATGAAGATATCGCGGATCGCCTTCAGGGCGGAACGGACGTTCTTCACATCCGTGTACGGCCCGAAGTAGCGCGAGCCATCCCGGCGCAGCTGCCTGGTGATGAACACGCGCGGATACGGCTCGTTGGTGATCACGATATAGGGATAACTCTTGTCATCCTTGAGGTTGACGTTGTAGCGCGGCTTGAGTTTCTTAATCAGGTTGGATTCGAGGATGAGCGCTTCAACCTCGGAATCGGTCACGATGATTTCAAGGTCCGTTGCACGAGCCAACATGCGGTCGATACGGGGATCAACCGTGCGGGACTTCTGAAAATATTGGCGGACGCGATTGCGGAGATTCTTCGCTTTCCCGACGTACAGCACCTTGCCATCGGCATCCTTATGCTGATAGACTCCGGGACCGGCGGGAAGGTGCTCGAGTTTCTCCGGGAGAGCCACCTCTTCCGCCGTGATTCTGATCGTAAGGGTTCTGGGGTCAACCGCGCCGGTCATTTCAGCAGCACCAGAAGAGGAGGATTTCACGATGAGAGTGACGTCCGGGCATACAATTCTTTCCCGTTTGCTGTGAGAATCCCCAGGAGAACAAGAGCCGCTCCGCCAAACACTGATGGCGGCAGATGCTCCCCGAGAACCGCCGCGCCGAGGATCACTGCGACGATCGGATTGATGAAACTGGTCAGCGACAGATAGACAGCCGCGATTCTTTTCAGAAGCCAGTAGTAGGTGACAAACGCGAGCACCGATCCGACCGTCGCCAGATAGAGCACCGAGAGGATTGCCGGCCGGCTCCAGACAATGGGCTGACCTGACTCCATCACGAAACCCGCGCCCAGGAGGACGAACGTGCCGATCGACATGCCGGCAAGGTTCATGACCAGAGGGCTGATCGGCTGACCATACTTCTTCACAAGCACCAGAGAAAACGCCTGCAGCACGCAGCTCACCAATACCGCAACCATTCCTTCAATAGATCGCGGGTCCGTCCACTGTACATCACCCCAGAAGATGATGCAGACGCCGAGGAAGCCCAAGACCACGCCGGCGATCTTGAAGAGGCTGAGACGCTCACCCTTGAGCAGGATGTGCGCGAACACGGTGACCCAGAACGGGTACGCCGCGAAGAGCACGCTGCTGAGTCCGGTCGGGATGTACTGCTGCCCCCAGTACGCCAGAGCGAACGGAATGCTGATGGACAGGATCCCAAGCGAGACGTAGACCTTTCGCGCATCCGGCGTGAAAGGGACGGGAACCTTTCGGACATACACGATGATCCCCAGAAGCAGCGATGCAACGGCAAAACGGACGCCGGCAGCGGTCAGGGGCGGGATTGTGGCAAGCCCGATCTTGATGGCCAGCCAGGTTGAACCCCATACCATGCTGACAACGGAAAAACCGATCCAGACTCTCAGCCGTTCGGTGGTCATGCGCCCGTCACGATTTGTACCCCAGGCGCTGCAACCACTGCTCGTCGTCTCTCCATTTCTCCCGCACCTTCACGTGAAGTTCCAGGTATACCGGGTGATCGAGAAAGCGCTCAATGTCCCTCCTCGCCATCGCCCCGATCTCTTTCAGCATTGTCCCTTTCTTTCCGATGAGAATTCCCTTCTGGGAGTCGCGTTCGACATAGACGTCGGCGCTGATGAACCATTTCCCCCCCTCCCGTTCTTTGAACTCGACAATGTCGACCGTCGTCGAATACGGGACCTCCTCCTGACACTTCAGGAAGATCTTCTCCCGGATAATCTCACCGGTGAAAAATCGCTGGTGCTGTTCACTCACGATGTCAAGTGGGTAGTAGGGGGGATGGACGGGTAGTTCCCCGGTGGCAGCCCGGACCAGCCCGGCCGTGCCGTCGAGCGTCAGCGCGGATATCGGAAAGATCTCCTTGAAGCGGAACGCCTTCGCGTACGAGTCGATCAGGGGGAGCAGTTGCTCTTTCCCGATCAGATCGACCTTGTTCAAAATGAGATAGACAGGCTTGCTCGTCCCCCCGAGAACCTTGAATGCCTCGATGGTCCCTGCGTCCTCCGCCTTGCGCGGGTGCGCAGCGTCAATCATAAAGAGGAGAAGGTCCGCGTCGGCGATCGCCGATTGAGCGGAATGCATCATCGCCTCGTGCAGTGCGTATCGGGGTGTGATGATGCCGGGCGTATCGAGGAAAATCACCTGGTAGTCCGCCGAAGAGAGGATCCCCAGAATCTTGTGGCGGGTGGTCTGGGGTTTTGGCGTCACGATCGAGATCTTCTGCTGCAGCAGGCCGTTCATCAGCGTCGACTTGCCCACATTGGGCTCGCCGATGATCGCAACATAGCCGCAGCGGAACTCCGCTGGTGCCGATGGACCCGGTGTTAACTCCATATCCGATTCGATCTTCTGTGGCTCCAAAACGAAGGCCCCGTATCACGAACGGGGCCGCACAACACGCTGCATCACAAACCCTTTGTTTCATCATTCGAAGGGTGAAGCCGTCTTTGAGGAAGGAGCTACAGCGCCGCTTCTCCCGATTCTCCCGTCCGGACTCGCACGGCGTCTTCGACATTGCTGATGAAGATCTTCCCGTCACCCACCTGGCCGGTTTTTGCAGCCTTGATGATCACATCAACAACTTTGTCGGCCATCGCATCGGAGACAACGACCTCGAGCTTGATCTTTGGAAGAAAGTCGATCTGATACTCCGAACCGCGGTACAGCTCCGTGTGCCCTTTCTGCCGGCCGTAGCCCTTGACCTCAGTCATGGTCAGTCCCTTCACGCCCATCTCCGCCAGAGCCTCACGGACGTCATCGATTCTGAACGGACGAATGATGGCCTCGATCTTCTTCATGCTGGAGTTCCCCGGTTGCTGTTCGGTTCGTATCGGACGGTCAGCCTTACCTGCCGTGACACTGTTTGTACTTTTTTCCACTCCCGCAGGGGCACGGATCGTTCCGGCCCACTTTTTCTCCCACCTGGACTGGCTGAGGTTTCCCCGCCTTCGCGGGACTCTGTTCCGGCGAAGCGCCACCTGCTACCGGCTCGCGATTCCCCTGGAACCCCAACCCGGTTGTGGATTCGTGTGTCAGCCGCACCTGCTGCGGCGGTCGCGCCGGCCCGCGGATCGGCATCGGCGCGGCAGGAGCAGGGAACAGCTTGAAGACCGTCGTGACGATCTCGGTGTTCACGAGGTCGAGGAGCTCCATGAACATCCTGAAGCCCTCGGTCTTGTACTCCACGAGCGGATCCTTCTGACCGTAGGCCCGAAGGTGGATACCCTCCTTCAAATCGTCCATCTCCCGGAGATGGTCTTTCCATTTTTCATCGATGACCTGCAGGACCACCATTTTCTCGATCCTGGCCATCATCTCCGAGCCGAGCTTCTCTTCCTTCCGGCGGTAGAACTCGTTTGCTTCCTTGACAATTTCCGTTTTGACGCCGTCATGGCCGATCTCCTGGAACCGCTCCGGTGTGATCGGAAAATCCACAAGCAGATTGGTGCGCACATCGACCCGCAGAGCCTCGATGTCGCCGCTGTCGTAATGCTTCTCCACCAATTTCTCCGCAAACTCGTCGAGAAGATCCGTGATGTCGTCCTTGATCCGGTCGCTCACCAGCGCCCTCCGGCGGCGCGTGTAGATCACCTCTCGCTGCTGGTTCATGACGTTGTCGTATTCCAGCAGTCGCTTGCGAATGGCGTAGTTGTTCTCTTCCACTTTCCGCTGCGCGCGTTCAACCGAGCGGGTAATCATGGAGTGCTGGATCACCTCCCCTTCCTGCAGTCCCATCCTCTCCATGATTGAAGCGATCCGGTCGCTGCCGAAGAGCCGCATCAGGTCGTCTTCGAGCGACAGGAAGAATTGCGACGAGCCGGGGTCGCCCTGGCGACCCGAGCGGCCGCGGAGCTGCCGGTCGATACGACGCGCTTCATGGCGCTCGGTCCCCAGAATATGGAGCCCGCTTGCCTCACGCACGCCGGGGCCGAGTTTGATGTCGGTTCCGCGGCCGGCCATGTTCGTGGCAATCGTGATGACGCCCGGAAGACCTGCATTTTGAACAATCTCGGCTTCGCGCTGGTGCTGTTTCGCGTTCAGGACGTTGTGCGGGATGTTCTTGCGTTTGAGCATCCGGCTGATCGTTTCCGACACGTCAACACTGGTCGTCCCGACCAGCACGGGCCGATTGGCGGCCCGCATCCGCTCGATCTCCTCGAAGACGGCGTTGTACTTCTCCCTCTTTGTCTTGTAGACCTTGTCGTTCTGGTCGTCCCTGACCATCGGCTTGTTCGTCGGGATCACCACCACGTCAAGTTTGTAGATATCATAGAACTCCGCCGCCTCTGTTTCCGCTGTGCCGGTCATACCCGCCAGCTTCTTGTAGAGCCGGAAATAATTCTGCAGGGTGATCGTCGCGAGAGTCTGCATGTCGCGCTCGACTTTGACCCCCTCTTTCGCCTCGATGGCCTGGTGAAGACCGTCGGAATACCGGCGACCGGGGAGAAGACGCCCCGTAAACTCGTCAACGATCATGACCTTTCCGTCTTCCGAAACTACGTACTCGTCGTCTTTTTCGTAGAGCGAATACGCACGCAGGAGCTGTGTCACCGTGTGAATGCGGTCGCTCCGCTCGGAGTAGAGCAGGTTGAGCTCATCCTTCTTCTGCCGGACCTGTTCCTTCGTAAGAGTCTGGTCGCTGTCGACAATGCTAAACTCGGTCCCCAGATCGGGGAGGACGAAAAAGTCT
>DAIUKN010000179.1:0-5913 GCA_036848195.1 Bacteroidota bacterium | reverse complement strand
GGTCGACGTCCTTCGGGAGCTCCTCGAGGAGGTTCTCGAAGCCCGTGTAGCAGAGGAATGAGACATCGTGCCCCTGTCTTCGGCACCAGGCAGCGACAACCTGCGGCATGATGCTCGCCAGGTTTGCATTCATGACTCGTGCCCACAACGACCGCGTCGGACCCTGACTGACCAGATCAATAACGCCGATCCGCAACTTCCTCATGGTATGTTTCCTTTTTGAAAATCCGTTACTGCCTTCCTTGTCGGCGCGCGAGGTTCTGCCTCCGCTGTTTCATGGCTTCCTTGACGATCCGCCGGAATTCCACGCCCGAAAGGGGATGAGATGAAATCGTCCGCGTCTTTGATGCCTCACGAATGGTTTTCTGAAAGTCGCCTATGGGAGCGTCCTGCAGAATAAAGCGTATGACACCTGCACGGACGAGTTTGAGAATATCGGATCCTCTGCCGGGAGTGGGTTTCCTTCGTTTCAACGTGCGATTGAAAGACTTGGCCTTTTTTGCTGGCAAATGCTTCCGCTCCACCTTTCTTGTACACACGGTCAGAGGGACTGGTCGGGCCCGCCCGGACTCGTGTCTATTCTACCGAAAGTTGTTCGATGGTGGTATAGCTCGAAAGGTTGAAACAAGGACTGGTCCTATCGGAGGAATAGGAAACGCGATAGCGGGGGAGGGAGAGAGGCTACAGGATGGATTTTTCCGCGTCTGGGGAGGCGGGCTACTCGTCGTCGGAACCGTCAGTCGACCTCGTTGACGTGAACCGTCCGCTCGCATGCCGATAGGAGGCGATTTCCAGCCGCGTGTGCAGTGCCAGCTTCTCGAGGATATTGTGCACGTGGCTCTTTACGGTATCGACGGCAAGGCTGATGCGTTCAGCGATTTCTTTGTTGCTTAGCCCCTCTGCAATGAGCTCAACAACCTCTCGTTCCCGCTTCGTCATCTTAACAGATTTGAAGGGGTTTCCCTTTCCCTTGAGCGTCGCGAGATCTGCAATCTGAGAAAAGAGAGAAGAGGTAAGCGGAGGGGGGAGCACTTTCTCACCGCGTGCGACCTCGCGAATGGTCTGGACGAAGTTGGCGAATGTCGCATCCTTGAGGACGAACCCGGATACCCCTGCGCTCACGTACTCGACGAGAGCCGTCTGAGTCGGGGCGAGATCCATCACGATGATCTTTGTGGCCGGTCGGTTCGCCTTAACTGATTCAACGAGGCGGAGGCTATTGCGGCTTCTGAGTCCCAGGTCGAGGAGGATAATGTCGCACGCCAGTTTCTTCCCCTGCAGAAGTGGATCGCCGTTGCTTAACGAGGCCACCACCTGGATGCCGGCCTGCTCGTCGAGCATCACGGTAAGGCCCTCCCGCATGAGCCGGTTGTCTTCGACGACAATGACGCGGATGCTTCTCATGGCAAGTGTAACGCCGTGTAAACTTGGAAACCGAACAACCGGCAATATAGTATGGAAATCAGATTTGATTTTCAACTGTGGCCTCGCTTCCCGGATGCGTGTCAGCGTGCGGCTGGGGCGGTACGAGCGGGGGGGAAAGATTGTCCATCATGAACGGTGAATTGGCAGCTCGTGATTCCAGGGTCCCGGTGTACGATCGAGGCGGTCCTAGCGAACGCTGCGTGCGAATGGGCAATCTGAGGTGAAATTGGCGAAGGGCAGGCAGTCGTCCCGATACACGGTACTGGCTCGATTGAGGGGGTTTGGATCGGCTATTCGTTGCGCAGACTCCATCAGGGCGAGAAATTCCCCTCTGCCGTCTCGGGATTATCGGACTTCCAGAGGGTCTTCCCCCCATACGAAAGATATTTCCCGCCGACGAGGGCATAGGTAGAAACTCCACTCTCCCGCACCCTCATCAAGACGAACAACCCATCCGTCTGCAGCGTCCCGTCGGTGTATGTCCCATTTGTGAAGTAGAGATGGTCGGAAGAAGAAGGCAGTTTCACAACAAAATGTCTTTCCGATATCCTCTCCGCTGAGATCACTTCTCCCCGCTGGCGGATCGGGGCTAGAAGGATAGCAAACTGACGAAGAGAGTCCCGGGAGCCTTTCTGGTCAAATCTAATCCACGGTATTTCCTCTGTTTTGCCCGGCGTCCTGTCGCTCGTGCTTGCGGCCCACCCCAAGCCGGAGCGTGAGGGGAGCCGCTGGCCTGCGGGGAGAATCCGTATTCCAGGAAGGGAAGCACTGACAAATCCTGTACCTGACGGGAGGAGCTTGCCGGGGGAATGGAAGTACCAGGAGAGTGTATCACCTGAGCGTGTGCAGAAAAGATCGTCCAGGACAAACCAGTAAGAGGGCTTTACGAACGCGATCTGTCTTCTTTGATGGACCCCGAAGCGTTCGTACCCCCGTTGTTCGCCGGCAAAGAAGTCGAGAGAACTGGTTGAGCCCCACCGGATATTCTCCCCCCGTATTCCCTCCCGCGCCATGTTACTGTCGTTGACCGTGACCATGTTATGTGCCCGTGACCATCTGTACCAGGTATGGTAGAGCGGGTCGTCATACGTCAACCCGATTCCCGCGTCGACCGCCATCGGTTTGCCATATGCGTAGAGCTCGAAATCAAGCAGATCGTAATGAGAATGGAATCCCGCGGAAGGGCCATAGTTGACCGTCAGGTACAATGCGTCCGGACTCCAATCGGTCCGCATCACCGAGAATCCTGAAGCCGGCATGTTCCTTGATGTGAATTCCGGGAGCAATGTCGATTGTTCCGTCTTCTTCCCCAGAAGGTTTCTGAGGAGGGCGAATGCCTGGGGCTTTCCGAATAACTCTGCGCCATCCCGGAGAATCGCGGCTGGAAAAAGTCCACGGTGACTGTCGTTGATGGCAGGAATCTCGCCCGTGGGCGCAAGCATGGTCGTCCACCAATCGATCGTGCGTCCCATTGAGGATTGGATCCGGTCACGGACATCACTCCTGACACCGTACACCTTCAGGAGATAGGCAATGTTGCGGTAATTCAGATAGGTGGCCAGCGTATAGTTCCGGGGACAACGCTCTGAATGTCCGCCATCAGGATAAAAATCACGTTCCAGATGTTCGGTCAATCTTTGCAGTCCCACGCGCAACCATTCAGCGGATTCGCGGAATTCCGGGAACACCAGGGCGAGCTGGACAAGCATGTAAGAGCCGTGAATCTGCCAGTTGCCCGGACGGTATCCTTCCCATCTCTCGAGCTCATGCAGCCAGCGACCCGCCGCCAGCACAGTTTTCAACATCCGTTCGTGTGTGACGCCGGTCCGTTGCCGGCAGGGAAGAAGGTAGTTTTCAATGAACAACCGGTTCCGCGTTCCCAATCCCAGCTCATAATAGACGACGTCCAGTTCAGGGAAACCGCGGGTGATCGAGTTCCGCTGCTCATACCAGCTGTTAAAGAGCTGATCGAACTTTGCGGTATAGACCTGGTCCCCTTTGAGTATGGCGGCCATAATGAGTGGACGTGCCCACCACCAGTAGTGGAAGCCGTACTTGCCGGATTGCCCCATCTCCCTGTTGAAGTCAACCCTGTCCCCAAACCGGTAAACTGAATCCCCCCAGACGCGGATAGTGTTCTGAAGGATCATTGCCGCACGAGCGAGGATGGTATCGCGCTCGTCGGTGGATTGCTCCACGTCGCTGCGGAATGCCTCGACGCCCATGAGCAGATCGGTATCCAGGAGTAGATGGTCGGTGCGCGTCACATACGTTGGTTGCTTTTTTCCTGTCCAGTAGTTCCCCCACGCGGCTGCAGCATCCTTGAACTGTCTCATCTGCACAAGGGACCGGACGTCTTTCAGGTCAGGATGGTCAAGATCGAGAGAGGTCCAGAGTTCGATATCGCTGATCTCGTGGATGCGATCTTTGACAAACGCGGGATCCCTCATCCGTGAGCTGTCCGAGAAGGAGAGCTGGGCGGCCCCGTGGGGGGAGAATCCGAGGGTCAGGAGCAGTACCATCAATGAGATGCGCATCTCAATCTCCTCGCGATAGAACATAGAGCAAAACATAGCCAATGCGGGATGCGAAGTCAACACCTCTCCAATCTTGCAGGGCCGGCTCATGTTGCAATTGCCGATCACGTTCGGTATTTTCACGGTGCGATTGGATTTGGCCCCTGTCCGAAACCAACTTTACGTTCCCACGCCATGCAACTCACATGGATTGACGTTGTAGTGATCGCTCTCTACTTCGCGTTCAACCTGGGTGTCGCGTTGTATCTCCGCAAACGAGCCACGCAGAGTGTGAGCGACTTCTTCATCTCCGGACGCAACGTGACGTGGTGGCTGGCCGGGACCTCGATGGTGGCGACCACGTTTGCTGCAGACACTCCGCTTGTGGTCACGGGACTCGTTGCGCGGAACGGCATTGCGGGAAACTGGATCTGGTGGAGCATGGTCTTCAGCGGCATGTTGACCGTTTTCTTCTACGCAAAGCTCTGGCGCCGTGCTGGCGTGCTGACCGACGTGGAGTTTGCCGAGATCCGTTATAGCGGCGCACCCGCAGTCTTCTTGCGCGGCTTCCGGGCCCTCTACCTCGGGCTTCCGATCAACCTCATTATCATGGGTTGGGTGAACCTTGCCATCGTGAAGATTCTCGTGCTTGTCCTGGGCGTCAGCAAAATCGAGGCCCTGCTCATCGCGCTCGCGATCATGGCAATCACGGCTTCGATCTCTACGCTATCGGGGCTCTGGGGTGTGCTGTGGACCGATCTGTTTCAATTCGTGTTGAAAATGGGGATGGTGATTCTCCTGGCGGTCTTCGCGGTCAACGCGTCGGGCGGAATGGACCTCCTGATGACGAAGCTTCACGCCATTGACAGCACACGCTCCGGGGGCTCCATCTTGTCGTTGGTCCCTGATCTGCATTCCGCCTGGATGCCTATGATTACGTTCTTTGTCTACATCGCTGTCAACTGGTGGGCATCGTGGTATCCCGGGGCGGAGCCTGGCGGGGGAGGGTATGTTGCCCAGCGCATTTTCTGCGCGAAGGATGAGAAGCACTCGCTCCTGGCAACGCTCTGGTTCAATGTGGCGCACTATGCTCTTCGCCCTTGGCCATGGATCATCGTCGGTCTCGTTGCCGTTGTCCGTTTTCAGGATGATCCTTCTTTTGCCGCCGATCCTGAATCCGGGTACGTGCGCATCCTGATCAGTGACCTCCCCCCTTACCTTCGCGGGTTGATGCTTGCAGCTTTCGCTGCCGCGTACATGTCGACGATCGGTACGCAGCTCAACTGGGGCGCAAGCTATCTTGTCAACGATCTGTACAAGAGGTTTATGATCCGTACTGCCAGCGAACACCATTATGTGCATGCCTCCCAGGGAGTAACGATCCTGCTGATGCTCCTCTCCGTGCTTGTGACATTCTCGATGGAGTCGATTGCAGGTGCCTGGAAGTTCCTGATGGCTTTGGGCGCCGGCACGGGACTCGTGTACATCCTCCGGTGGTTCTGGTGGAGGATCAATGCATGGAGTGAAATCAGCGCAATGGGTGCCGCGTTTGTCACGTCACTTGTCCTGACGTTCGGATTCGGATTCGACGAGGGAAAGCCGGAAGAATTTGCCTGGCTGCTGCTGATCACCGTAGGTCTCACCACTGCCTTCTGGCTTGCAGTAACGTTTCTGACGAAACCCGAACGGGAGGAGATTCTCCTTTCATTTTACCGGCGCGTAAGGCCCAACCCGGCGTTCTGGGGTCCCATCGCCGCGGCAGCCACAGATGTGGAGCCGCAGCGAGACGGGCTTTTCAACCTGGGGAACTGGCTGGCAGGATGCCTGCTGGTCTATGCCTTCCTGTTCGGCCTTGGGAAGATCCTTTTGGGAGATCCCATCGCCGGCGGGGCCTTTCTGTTCGTCGGAATTCTCGCGGGCGGCTACATTTATCGGGGGATGAGCAGGAAGGGATGGACAAAACTGAGTTCCT
>DAIUKN010000178.1:0-5928 GCA_036848195.1 Bacteroidota bacterium | reverse complement strand
CACGGAGATCGTGTGGCGCAGATACTCGCGGTCGAGCCAACCGCCGTCTCCCTCGTCGCGATAGTTCAGCAGAAGGTATGTACTGGTGGAATCCCATCCGTTCCGGAAGACCATCTTTTTGCCGATGATCTCGTCAAGAACCTCCTGACTGAGGCTCGATGGCCTGACCGGTGCGAGTGCATCGTCCATCCACCGGTAAGCGTCGGAAAGGTGGTAGGCATCGCCGACACCGAGGGTCTCCGTCCGGCTCTTGACGGTGGCGAGAATCGACCGGGCTGCCCACTTCATCTCAGGATCATGATAGAGCGCGGCACCCTTTTCCAGAATGGCAACGAATCGGAGTGCGCCCGATGCGGAGTTCCAGCCCGCGTCGCCAAAGTCCGGAATGGTTCCGTTCGGTCCGATCAATTTCACATAGTACTCGAGATAGTAACGCATCATCGGTGAGGTCAAGGCGTCCGCGCGACCCGATGCATCGGCGTAGGAGAAAAGCGCATGAAGCCAGACAGGATGGTAACCCGACGCGTCTTCGATTTCCCAGTGTTTCACGTTGTCGGCAGCAATCACCTCGGCCATCTGCCGCCACTCTTTCGCGTGAGGGTGGCCCGGCATGGCGCGGGAGGCATAGAGCAGCGCTTCCGCACGCAGCATCGCCCGGTTGTGTGCCCCCCACTCGGGGAAGCGGAAGATAAAATCGACGCTCTCCGCAATCTCCCTCTCGATCTTCATCCTGTCTGCGTGCGTCAATACGCCGCTGTCCCGGATCCGGAGATAGGCTCGAACGTACGGGGGAAGGAAAAAGAAGTTGGAGAGCGCCGGGACGCCGTCGGCGTATTCGACGCGCGTTGACGCATACCCTTTCGGAAGAACGTCCCGCAAATCACCGAATGCCGCCAGCAGCCCGGCCACACGCTCGGCGTATCTCCGGTCGCCGGTCTCCTCGTAGAGGAAGGCCAGCGTGCTCGCCAGGTACACGGGGTGCGCCGGCGCGTCGTAACCCCAGAGCACGCTCGGCTTGGATGTCTTCTTCCAACGGTCGAGGATTTCCGGGTTCTCTTTCCATCCCTTCTCGGCAGATCTCTTGATCTCCTCCAGGTAAGCGGATTTCTGCGCCGCCGCCGGGGAGGCCAGCAGCAGCACACTCAGAAGAGTCGCAAGGAGACAGAATCGTTCAGGTTTCATGGGATACGTTATAGGTGTGAGTCTCGTCGAGCATTGCGAGATAGTTCCGGACGGGAACGTACGTGGGGACAGAATTGCCGGATCCAACGGCATATCGACCCCGCCCCCCGCACACGTCGAGCAGAAAACGGACATGACTTCGGACGTCGGCATCTGCCCCGCCGGAGAGGATGTTCAGGTCGAGCCCGCCGAGCACCGCAATCCTCCCCCCGTATCGCTGCTGGAACTCCTGCACGGGAAGGATTGCATCTTCAAAAGAGTGCTTTCCGTCTATCCTGACATCGGCAATCAAATTCTCCATGATTGCTTCGACATTCCCGCATGAGTGAAGAAAGTATGGCAACCCGCGCTCGTGGGTCATTGCCGCAAACTGCTTGTGCCACGGAAGGACATACTTCCTGAGGTCATTGGGGGAGATCATCGTGGCTGATTTATATCCCATATCATCTCCGGGAAATACTGCGATGAGATGATCCAGGTCCAGCAGGTTCCGGTAAAAGTCCGTCATCAGGCCGCCGAGCCGTTCCGCCGTGGCCCGCACCAGCGCTGGATCTTCATGGAGCGCGAAGGAGAGCCCCTCGAGCGACATGATCCAGGAGAGGTGTTCGAACAATCCCCCTCCGTGGCATGCGATCAACCCCATCCCTTCCGGGAGATTCTTGCTCAGGTATTCATACGGGAAGAAATCAAACTCTTCCACCCTCGGCCATGGATACGTCTCAAAATCTTCCCATGACATGATTGCGCCATGGTGTTCGTCGGCCCAGGCACGATCTTTCGACGACTGGGGGGCGGAATCGGCTGTCAGCAATTTCTTCTCCGGCAGCGGCAGACTCTCTTCGAACCGGACAAAGTCGTATCCCATCCGGTACCAGAACGCAATGACGTTATCGAGGCCTGCCCTCTGCGAGTCACGATCGGTTCCTCGCTCAACCCACCGCCGCCCCATCATCCCTTCCAGAATCGGCTTCATCACCACGTCATCAACGATGTACTCTACCAGCGGAACACGCCGTGAAGAAGTGTTGCCGGTGAGAATATCGATGAATTCCTTCCCGTCAGGTTTGGGCTGTGCGAGGGGGACCATGTATTCTGTGCTCATCAGCATCACTCCCCGGTTCCCTGAAGGTCCAGGAGAAAGCCCTGGTCATATGCCGCGCAGAGTGCAGCGATATCGCCGATGGTTTCCCCGAGCTGCGCCGGCACAATGTCGCACACCGACCGAACCTCCGGGAGTGTTTCGGCTGCAAAGACCCGTTTCGCGGGCTCGACCAGCGCTTCCACGAGGCGCATACCGACACCACCGAGGATGATGCGCTGCGGGTTGAGCGTGTCACCGAGCATCGCCAGTCCCCGCCCGAGATACATGGCCGCGCGGTCAAAGACCGCCAGCGCTTCGGCGGAACCGGCCTGGTAGGCATCGTGGACATCGATAACCGTCGTCCCCTCGGGCCAGCGCTCAGGATACATCATCTGTGCGAGGCGCGCAATCCCCGAACCGCTCCCGAACCCCTCAAGCGAGCCAGGTTTCCCATAGGAATTGGGTCCGTGTTCCGCAATCCGGATATGTCCTATTTCGCCGGCGACATCACTTGTGCCCCGATAGAGCCGTCCATCCAGGATCAGACCCGCGCCAAATCCGGTCCCCATCGTAATGAAGATGATATTGCGAAATCCCCTCCCCGCGCCGAAATACCACTCGGCCAGTGCGCCGGCGTTGCCGTCGTGTTCGACAAAGACCGGAAGGCCAAACTCTTCGTGCAGCAGCCGCTTCAGCGGGATGTTTGTCCATCCCGGAAGATTCGGAGGCGACTTGATTACTCCTCCGAGGACATCGAGAGGGCCTCCGATCGATACGCTGAGCGCCGCCACGCGCCCTTCATGCTGGTCGACCATCGTGCGCGTACGGGCCTTCACCTCTTCAAACACCGCCGCAAATCCCCGCCGCGGTTCGGTGAGGAACTGGGTCCTCAGGAGAATATTCCCCCGCCGGTCCCCGGCCACGATGGCCGTCTTTGTTCCGCCGATATCCAGCCCGATGACGACATTGAGGTTCATGTTATCATCCGGGTGATGATTGCTGCGGCGGCATGCAACTCCGCCAGATCAATAGACTCCGCCACGGTGTGCGCCTGGGCGATGTCGCCGGGACCGAAGACGACCGACGGGATGCCCGCACCGGTGTAGATACCTGCATCCGTGGCATACTGTGCGACCTCAACAACGACATTGCCGGTCTCCTTGTTCACCGCATCGGAGAGATAACCCACCACCGGACTTGTGGGTGAGACTTCCATCGCGCCGACTTCGAGGTGCGGCTGTTCAATTTCCCATCCCTGTACATCACGCAAGACGGTTCGAACTGCCGCGAGCACCGCTTCTGTCGTTTCGCCAGGAATCGTGCGGCGGTCCACCTCAATCATGCAGCGATCCGGGACAACGTTGACTGCTTCCCCTCCCTCGATCACGCCTACACTGAGCGATGGAGGGCCGAGAACGGGGTGGGGAACAGCAGCCCGCAAACCCAGCGCGTGTTCTTCCAGTCGCGCGAGGACGCGCCCCATCAGGTAGATTGCGTTTTCGCCTCTCTCCGGATACGCAGAGTGGGCGGCAACACCGCGGGTCACCACGCGCCACCGGGTCACTCCTTTGTGCGCGCGGACAATATGGAGCCGGGTAGGCTCACCGGCAATGCCGAAATCGGCTTTCAGCCCGCGCTCGACAGCCCGCAAGGCTCCTTTGAACTGATACTCCTCGTCCGCGACCGCGAGGAGCGTGATGTTGAACCGGGGTTTCCGGCCCCTCTCAATGACCGAGCAGCAGGCGTGGAGGAATGCAGCCAATGACCCTTTCGTATCGCAGGCTCCCCTGCCAAACAGCCTCCCGCCTCTGATTTCGGGTGTGAACGGTGGGATCGCCATGTTCTCTGCATGCACCGTATCGAGATGCGCCTCGAGCAAAAGGGTCTGTCTCGCCCCCGCATCGATGGAGCCGATGACATTCGGACGGCCGGGCGCGACCTCGTCGATTTCGGTGTCAACGCCGTGCTTCTGGAGATAGGCCGCAACATGCGTAGCGAGAGCAGCTTCGGAGTACGGTGGACCGCTCTTCCCCCGCCCCATCGGGTTCATACTCGGGATCGCCACGAGATCAGCCAGGAGCGACTCGAGCGGATCGGCCACGATCATCGTCACTTCTTCCCCCTCACCACTGCGAGAACCCTCGCGGGCGCCCCGTCGCCATTCTCAATAAGAAGCGGGGCGGCGATGAGCCGGACCGTTCGGGATTTCAGCCGTCCCGTATTGTTGAGATTCGTGATCAACGGAATGCCCATTTTCAGAAGCACTCTATGAACATCAAGCGTAAAAGGCGTGTCAGCCGCAACCGCGCGAACCTTGCGCTCGACCAGGTAGAGAGCCCCATCTGTGGAGAGAGGAGGATAGGTCGAGTAATACTCCGGGCGGCCGAAGTACTCATCCCAACCGGTCTTGATGATGACGGCGCCACCCTTCTTGATCTTTTTCCGTTTCAAGTCGGCCACGGTGATCTCCCTTCGCGGCGCGCGCGGCGCGAAGTCGAGAACCTGCGCGTTGAGGTACCAGAGGGCCGGATCATATCCGTCCATGGTATGCATTCCCTCAAAGATATGGCTCGGCGCGTCGATGTGCGTTCCGCTGTGTGTGCCGATGCTCAGGCGCCGGACGACACACTGATGCTCAGAATAGTTTGCGGTCTGTTCCAGTGTCGTCGCGGGATGCCAGGGAAAGTAGACCGGAAGCGAATTGGAAATGGGGTGTGTGAGATCGATGACCTTCATCCGCAGCATCCTTTCATCGCGACCGCTCTGGTCCCGGAGGCCGCATTCCCGGGACCCATACGAACGCATCGACCGGGCACGCTTCAAAGCAGAGTCCACACCCGGTGCATTTCTCCGGCACAACCACGGCGACTTTGCCGTACGGATGCGCCGAACGTGATTCCATGAACAGTGCATCGAAGAAGCAGAGGGGAGGACAGCGGTCGCAACCGATGCATTTCTCCTCGGCAACCTTTGCCACCGGCGGCTCATCCTTCGCAAAAGCCGGAGGCAAGGGCGGCAGTCCCGGATACTTGCTATGGCTTCCAGACATTGCGGGGCCCATCCAGTGCTTCGCCCGACCAGCGAATGATCTCGTCGGGCGACGTGAGATTCCGGAGCGCGTTGCCGCGCAGCTCTTCAGTTGATGTCGCCTCCTTGCCCTCGAGAAACGCGAGGAGTTCGGCGTTGATCCTGCCGATGGAATCCCACCCGTTCACGAGGATGACCGAAAGAATCTGGACCGTCGAAGCGCCGAGAAGGATATACTTCACCACATCCTCCCCCGTCATGATGCCGCTGGTGGCACTGATGGGTATCGAGACTCGCTGCGCCGCCTCGGCAACATGACGCATAGTGTAATACTTTGCCCATGGACCGCCGATCCCTCCGTAGTAACCGTGCAGGATCGGCCGTTCCGACTCCACATCCACATCGATCCCGCGCAACCGGTTACACAGGGTCAGTGCAGAGGCGCCGGCTTGTTCCGCTCCAACACACTGGTCAGGCACGTCAGGGCCGGGCCCAAGCTTGACAAGAACGGGGATGGTCACGGCCGACACGACGGCTTTGATCGCCGCAACGAACGTGGTCTCAAATGCTAGACTCCCCGGCCGATGGGGTGACGAAATATCCAGCTCAACCGCGTCCGCACCGCTCCCCTGCACCTT
>DAIUKN010000177.1:0-5944 GCA_036848195.1 Bacteroidota bacterium | reverse complement strand
ACGAACCACAGCGCAAAAACTCCCAGCGCCAGTGCGGCACTCAAGGCGGTGCGCGCGGGACGAAACGCCGCCGCGGTAACGTCCGCACTCTCCGCACTCAGGGCGGGGGCTGTCGGCGATCAGAACATGATGCCGCTCCTCATTGAGGCTGTCCGTGTCTACGCGAGCGTGGGGGAGATTTGCGACACGTTGCGGAGTGTTTTTGGTGAATATAAGGAACGAATCATCATCTGAGACCATGCAACCGACCCACATTGAGCATATCGGCATTGCGGTGAAGAACCTGCAGGAGTCCATCGCATTCTATGAGAGGCTCCTCGGGAGGCCGTGCTATGCCGTCGAAGAGGTGCCGGACCAGCAGGTGCGGACAGCCTTCTTTCTTGTCGGTCAGACCAAGATCGAGCTGCTGGAGAGCACGTCGGCGGAAGGCCCGATCGGGAAGTTCATCGAAAAGAGGGGCGAAGGGATCCACCACATCGCTTTAGCCGTTGATGACATTCAGTCCGCCCTGAGCGAGCTCGAAGGAAGAGGTGTTCAAGCAATTGACCGTGAGCCCCGCCCCGGTGCTGAAGGCCTCCATATCGCTTTTCTTCATCCCGGCTCGACGAACGGTGTCCTGACGGAACTCTGCACGAAACCGAAACGGGGATAAGGTTGCCCCGGGGGCACTACGTGACACACTCATTGACCAGGACATTCTTACTCGCCTTAACGGGATAGAGGAAATGCAAGCACTCACGGATTTTCTGGCTGCCTCTCCGCTGCTCCTCCTGTTTGCCGTGATTGGTCTCGGCTACCTTGCGGGCAGCGTCTCCGTATTTGGCTTTTCGCTGGGCCCGGCGGCCGTCCTTTTTGCCGGGATATTCTTCGGAGCCCTGGATCCGCGCCTGAGAATCCCGGATCTGATCTACGTGTTTGGACTGATCCTGTTTGTCTATACCATCGGTCTCCAGTCCGGCTCAACCTTCTTCGCCTCGTTTGGCAAGCGTGCGTTCCGCGCGAATCTCTTTGCCGCCGGCGCCGTAGCTTTTTCGGCCCTTCTTGCCGGCGCGGCGGCGAAGATCTTCAATCTGGACGGGGCTGTCCTGGCCGGGGTTTTCTGTGGCGCTGTCACAAACACTCCCGCGCTAGCGGCAGGCGTTGAAACCATCAGGACTCTCCTCCATAATCGAGGGGCGGATGCTTCCGTCATCGCCGCGGTGGCCAATGCGCCGGTCATCGGCTACAGTGTGGCCTATCCGTTTGGCGTGATCGGCGTCCTCCTGGGATTCACGATCTTTGGGAAACTGCGGCGGCAGTCGGCCCGCCACGACGATTCCGTGGACGAGGGCGCCCCGGGCCGGCCGATGGGACCCATCTCCGCGAAGACATTCCGGATCGTAAATCCCGGCATCATCGGCAAAACGGTCTCTTCGACGTTGTCGCTCCACCGGGATTCGGGATTCGTTCTGAGCCGGCTCCGGCGCAGCGAAAACACGGCGCTTGTCTATCCTGACACGACCTTTGAGAAAGACGACCTGGTCGTCGCCGTTGGCGATGGTCCTGCGCTCGAACGCGCGCGGGCGTTCTTCGGGGAAGAAGCGCGCGAGCAGATCCAGACCGAGAACGAAGAGTTTGATTTCCGGCGGATTGAAGTCTCTGACAGGAAGGCCGTGGGGAAGACTATCGCGTCGCTGAACCTCCAGAACATGCTGGATGCCACAATCACACGGATCCGGAGAGGGGACGTGGATTTCGTGCCGACGAGCGAGACGACCCTTGAACGGGGCGACCGGGTGCGTGTGATCACCTGGGCAGGGAACATGGACCGGCTCATCAAGTTTTTCGGCGATTCGGTCCGTTCCGGGACCGAAACGGATTTTCTCTCCCTCTCCCTGGGGATTGTCCTCGGGATTTTGCTGGGAATGGCGCCGTTCCCCCTCCCCGGAGGGTCCACGTTTACGCTCGGCTTCGCAGGCGGCCCGCTGATTGCCGGTCTGCTCCTCGGTCGCATGCAACGTTCCGGTCCCATCACCTGGACCATGCCTTTTGCGGTGAATCTCTCCCTCCGCCAGATCGGGCTTGTTCTCTTCCTCGCAGGGATCGGCACGAAGGCCGGAGATGGTTTTTTGACCACGGTCGCCACGGGAGGATGGAAGTTGATGACCATCGGGGCGATCATCACGCTCTCGGAGACTCTCCTGGTTCTCTTCATAGGCGTGCGCGCACTTGGTCTCTCCTATCAGGCCGTTATGGGGTTCGCATCCGGCATTCAAACGCAACCTGCGTGTCTTGCCTTTGCAAATTCGAAATCCTCCTCGAATGCGCCCGATATCTGGTATGCTTCGGTCTACCCGGTCTCCATGATCTCAAAAATCATTCTCGCCCAGCTCCTTGTGGGATGGCTCATGGTGTGAGCAGGATGTCGAACCCGCGAGGATAGCTTTCCGAATGTCCGTCCTTTCTTGTCTTTCATTGTCGATAATGGTATCTTCACAAGAATTTGTTCTCGTTTGCCGCAGGAGGGGAGTTTGAATCTACTGGAAGCCATCGTTCTTGGAGTTGTGCAGGGCCTGACCGAGTTTTTGCCGATCAGCAGCACAGCACACCTGACACTGGCCGGAAAGCTTCTCGGTCTTGTCGATCCCCGTCACCCCGAGGCGTGGACGCAGTTCATCGCAGTGATGCAACTCGGGACCATCGCTGCCGTTCTGATCTACTTTCGGCGTGACATCGTCTCCATGCTGGAATCGCTTCTGCAGGATGCGACGACCAAAGGGATCGGGTTTCGCACGTATGCCCCGGAGTCACGCCTCGCCCTCTCCATAGCCCTGGGGACGGTCCCGGTGGCGTTGATTGGTTTCGGTTTCAAGCACATCATTGAAGGGGCACTCACCAAGACGATACTCGTCCTCGCGGCGAGTCTGGTGACGATGGGAGCCCTCCTTTGGATTGCGGAGAGAGTCTCCCGGCGGACGAAATCGCTCGACCAGGTCACCTGGTTCGATGCGCTCCTGATCGGTTGCGCGCAGGCATTGGCACTGATTCCGGGGGCCTCCCGATCGGGCACCACAATGACCGCCGCGTTGTTTCTCGGTCTTACCCGCGAGGCGGCCGCGCGGTTTTCATTTCTCCTCAGCATCCCGGCCGTTCTCGCAAGCGGCATCTTCGAAATGGTTCGCATCGACAAGAGTGTGTTCGAGCTCGGCATGGGAAATCTGGTCGTCGCGACAATCGTATCCGGCCTTGCAGGATACGCAGCGATCGACTGGCTGCTCCGGTATCTGAAGACAAACTCCACCATGGTTTTTGTCTGGTACCGTTTCGCCCTCGGCCTTGCACTCATCCTCTTGCTTCTGTGGGGCGTCATTCAATCCTGACCCTGCATTCGCCTCTTGTCGAGCTTGTCACCTTTGTGTGGAGACAAGCCGGCTCACCGGCGCGAGCGTTCTGTTGATTCTGTTGAGGCGCCGCAGACTCCGGGGGTGTGCGTTCACGTTGAGCCCTCTTTCGCCCCCCGAATCGATCCCTGAGAATTCGCAAAAAGTTATCCAGTCCCCCTTCTTTCCGACACCGATCGTCCCGCTCGTGACACCCGGCACATCCCTCACTCCACTCGTTCCCTATATTGAAATCGTCTCCCCGCAACAGATGTCCCAGCAGCTGTCTAGGAGTACCTGCGTGCAGAATATTGAAGAAGGCGAAGACCTCGAGCGACTGACACCCCGAGAGAGGTTTCTCCGTGCCAAGGTCGACCATTACTTGGAACGGGCCGAAGAATGCGTTCAGATGGCCCGGTACACGGTTGCGAAGAAGTTCGTCGAAAAGGTCCTCAGCCTCGATCCCGGCAATACAGCCTGCAGGGACCTGGGGCAGGTCATCGACACGCAGCTTCTGAAGATTGCTCATCGCGGCAACGGGTCATCGAACGGAGAGGAGCCCGGCGGGACAGCTCATGCACGCCGGAGGAAATCGGAGCTGGTTCTCGTCGTCGACCAGGATGAGCAGCTCCTTGCGTCGCTCTGCGGAGCGCTCCACCACTATGGGTTTGAAGTAATCTCGGCGGCAAGCTATGATGAGGCGATCGACACGCTCTCGCTGATCGCGCCCGACGTCGTGATTTCCGAAGTGAATTTTGAAGCCGGCCCTCGCGGGTTCGACCTTTACCACTGGCTCAAGACCCATCTCAGCGGCAAAGATATTCCTTTTCTTTTCCTCGCGGCGCGGATCGATCGTGAAACCCTTATTGCAGGAAAACGATTCGGGGTGGACGATTTCATCCTGAAGCCCGTGGACGACGAAGTCATAACGGCTTCCGTCGTCAACTGTCTTGCACGGCGGAAGAGCGCCGTGGTACAGGCCTGATATCCCAAGCCGCACCCGCGGCGCCTTTATCCGCGTTATCCCTTCCTTGATTTTCCTGGGGGTTCTCCGTACCTTTTCCGGGTCTCCCAGTCTTTCCCCTTCTTCATGCCACAGCTCATTGTCAACGAGATCTTCTACAGCATCCAGGGGGAGTCCAGCCGCGCGGGATTGCCATGCGTCTTTATCCGCTTGACCGGCTGTAATCTCCGTTGCACGTATTGCGATACGGCGTACGCCTTTCATGAAGGGAGGTATCTTTCAGCTGACGAGATTCTCTCCGCCGTCGGACGGCACGGGTGCCGTCTGGTGGAGGTGACGGGAGGTGAGCCTCTGATGCAGGAAGGGGTATACGAGCTGATGATGCGCCTCTGCGACGCAGGGTACGAGACCCTTATCGAGACGGGCGGGAGTCTGGACATCGCAAGGGTGGACCCGCGCGTCAAAAGGATCGTCGATTTCAAATGCCCAAGCAGCGGCATGGTGAAGAAGAACCTCTGGGAGAACGTCCGGTACCTGAACACCTTCGACGAAGTGAAGTTCGTTATCGGGAACCGCGAGGACTTCGACTGGTCCGTGGCAAAGATACGCGAGTATGAAATTGACCGGAAGGCGCCGATTCTCATGTCTGTGGTTTTCGGGGAGCTTGCTCCTCCGGAGCTGGCGGGCTGGATCCTTGAGAGCGGCGTCGGCGTCCGCATGCAGCTGCAGATGCACAAGTACATCTGGGATCCTGCCACGCGAGGAGTCTGATGGCACGGAGAACTGCTGTGGTGCTCGTCAGCGGCGGGATGGACAGTTGTGTCACGGCAGCAATAGCCTGTCGGGATTACGACACAGCGTTTCTGCACCTGAACTACGGACAGCGCACCCAAGCACGCGAGCTCAGATCATTCCACGAAATCGCCGACCACTACCGGGTCGGACGCCGGCTGGTGGTCTCCATGGAGCACCTGGCGAAGATCGGCGGGTCGAGCCTCACCGATCGGGCCATCCCGGTGTCCGAGGCCGACCGTAAGGCTCGCGGGATACCGACCTCATACGTCCCGTTCCGCAATGCGAACATGCTTGCCGTCGCTGTAAGCTGGGGAGAAGTGATCGGCGCTTCCGATGTTTTCATCGGGGCGGTGGAGGAGGATTCGTCCGGATATCCCGATTGCCGGAAGGAGTTTTTTGAGGCCTTCAATGCGGTGATCAGGCAGGGGACAAAGCCGGAAACCGCCATCACCATCCAGACACCCGTCATCGCCATGTCCAAGCGGGAGATTGTCAGGCAAGGGGTGGTTCTGGGGGCGCCCCTCCACCTGACCTGGTCCTGCTATCAGCGAGAAGATCTCGCCTGCGGCGTCTGCGACAGCTGTGCCCTGCGGCTCCGTGGTTTCCAGGGGGCCGGGATTGAAGACCCGATTCCGTACGACCGGCGTCCGGTGTATCTCAAATCCTGAATTCATCCCATTTCGAACAAGGAGAGAACCATGCATCAGTTCAAGGAGAGCATGCTGCAGCTCATCGTCCAGACCTCATCAAATCTCCCCCCGGACGTCCGGAGAGCGATTTTGGCTGCAATGGAGCGAGAGACTCCCGGCACGCAGGCGATGCTTGC
>DAIUKN010000176.1:0-5953 GCA_036848195.1 Bacteroidota bacterium | reverse complement strand
CTTAACTGAGGCAACGAATCCCCGTTCGAATAGAAACTTAGGTGAGGCAACTAGGCCTGGAGCTCTGCCCGGGAACAGATCGCGACGGGGAGCGAAAAGATCCTGCCGTAAATGTTTTTATTGCAGAAGAGATGGAATTGTGGTTTCTTACGGCAGTGCCCACCGGGTTCACTCTATTTCATCATTCAATCGACTAGTGGAGGTTTACTATGGGATTACTCGATAGCATTCTCGGAAAGGTGGTCAGCGGAGGGGGCGGCGGAATGGATTCACAGGTCATTAACGCGGTCATCGGCATGATTGGAAAACAGGGGAGCGGCGGGCTGAGCGGCATCATTGATTCGCTGACAAAGAGCGGCCTTGGGGATATCGCCTCTTCGTGGGTCAGCACGGGGGCTAACAAAGCGATTGCCCCCGACCAGATAATGAAAGCCCTTGGCAATTCGCACGTCAGCGATATCGCATCCAAGCTCGGGATTTCGCCCGAAACCGTCAGCTCGACACTTGCAAAGGTTCTTCCGGAGGTCGTCGACAAGCTCACGCCCGACGGCAAGCTGCCCACACCAGATCTCCTGGGCCAGGCACTGAATCTCATGAAAGGGAATCTGAAACTTTGACGATGTGAGCAACCATCCCTGCGATGACACGAAGCCCGGCCTCGCCGGGCTTCGTGTATGAATGACCCTCAACACGCTCCCCCCCGACTATCGGACGGCCGGCTCGTCATCGTTGAGAAACTACCTGACCGGATATGTCATCAGGGGTTCCTGTGAGGTCTTGCCTGCGGCTTTCAGATTGAAAAGGTACGTGAGGAGATTGAACGTTGTTTTGGAATTGAGGTCCGTGTCCGCGATGAAGAACCAGTGGCCGCGATAGAAGACCCGCACAAAAGCATCCTCCGGCACCCCCTCCGAAGACCTGACATGGAACACTCTCCCGGTCAGCTCCGACCAGTCGAACCGCTCGCCGTTGCTCCGGCGTGTCACGGTGACTTTTCCCTGAGACTCGTGAAGTGAGGGGACATCAACACCCTGAGAGAGAAAGAACATGACGGCCAGAAGCGAGCGTCCCATGACCGCGATTTCGGTCGCACTCTCCCGTACGAGTCCCGGCTTCACGCGATAGACCGATGTATCGGGGTCGAGAGCCAGAATCCTTCTGACCACTGCAACAGGCGCATCCTCCGATTGCCCCTTCCCCTTGATGATGTGGAGGAGCACGGTCTTCCCGTCGGTATCCAGAGCAACGAGCAGGCGTCCCTTAATCTGCAGCTCCCTTAGGGCCTCCGTGACCTCACGGAAGGAATCGAATTCGGGTGCGATGTCCGGCGTGGGACCCGAAGCGCTGACCGCATTGGGAATGGTGTTCGCCTCCTGGACGCAAACCGTAAAGAGCCTTGCTAGGCTCCACCCCGATTGCGACAGGTACAGAACGGTAAGAGGCGTCACCGGAGACAACAAGCGGGTGGCGAAGTCCTCTCCCTGGAGCGGGGTGTACGTCATGGTGGGAGCAAAGGTGAACTCCCCTCCGAGGCTGAGTCTCAGATCGTCGGTCACTTGTGGGGTGAAGACGATCCCTCCGGTCAGACCTGCAGTTCCCCTCATGGTGTACCCGGCAATGATTGATCCCATTTCGAGAAAGAGCGGGTTGTCACGGTAGCGGAGACGGACAAGGTTCAGGAGCAGCTGCTCATTCCACGACTGTACAATTGCTTCATTAAACTCAAACCGGTCTGTGCGTACTGCATGGGTGACGACATCCGACGCACAGCCGGGGAGGAAGACGCCGAGAACGATAACGATGGCCTTGAAAAATGAAGATCTGCCGACGCGATGGGGGCTTGTTTTCATTCGGATCGCCTTTGATTTTGCGGGAAAACTACAAAAAGGAGAGGAGAAAAGGAACATCCCCACAGATGGAAATTCCTTCACCGCGGGAACCACTCCGGCGGGGGGTCTGTTAGTCACTATACCACTCATGATCCCCGCACGGGGAGCCCCCATTAACCGCAAAGGAGACGCTCATGACGAGACGTCTGTTGGTATTCTGCATTCTCGGTCTGTCTGCAATCACGTCGTGCGGCAAGAAGCCGGTCGGAATCGTTGAAAAAGAAGTAACATACATCTCCGGCGAGACAACCATGAAGGGCTACCTGGCATACAACGGTGATGTCGCTGGGAAACGGCCGGGGATCCTGGTTGTCCATGAATGGTGGGGCCTGAACTCTTACGCACGAAAGCGAGCACATATGCTGGCGGAGCTGGGCTATGTCGCAATGGCCGTCGACATGTACGGAGATGGAAAGCAGGCCACACATCCCGACGACGCCGGGAAGTTCGCCTCGGAGGTCATGCAGAATATTGGGACAGCAAAGGCCCGGTTCAGTGCTGCTTCGAGCCTTCTGGAGCGGCAGGAGGTCTGTGATCCCCAGCGGATCGCCGCGATTGGGTACTGTTTCGGCGGAGGTGTCGTGCTCCATATGGCACGGCTCGGACTACCTCTGGCCGGCGTAGCGAGTTTTCATGGAAGTCTGGCAACTGCGTCACCGGCACAGCCCGGACAGGTAAAGGCCAAGGTTCTGGTCTGCAACGGAGCGGACGACAAGTTCATTCCTGCCGAACTCATCGAATCCTTCAAGAAGGAGATGGACAGCGCAGGCGTGGACTATCGTTTCATCAACTACCCCGGCGCATTGCATGCCTTCACGAATCCCGAAGCGACCGCGATGGGCGAGAAGTTCAAACTCCCCCTGGCGTATAACGAAGCGGCCGACAAGCAGTCGTGGATGGATCTCCAGGAGTTTCTTAAGCGCGTGTTCCCAAAGTAAACAGTTGTTGCGGACGGGTTCCCGGGCCCATCCCCCGGCTGGCAAGGGCGCTGGAACCCATCTCTGTTCTCCGATCCCCTCCCACAACGGCCAATCCCGCACTCCTCTGCAGGTATTTCCCTCAGCTTGAATATCCTTGACCTTTTTTTGACAATCCCGAAGGGAGAATTCATATCTTCCAGGTGAGGTCGTGAATGTCCATTCCACGGGAGACCGCTATGACCGCGAGAATATTGACTTCCTCCGCAGCGCCGCCTTGTCTGATTGCCCTTCTGCTGTGTCTGCTTTTCCCTTCCTCCGCAATATCGGGACCGCCAGGTGTCGAACCGGATACGAGTGACACGGAGAAGGTGTATCGGCTCAATTTGAGGGACGGCTCAGAGCTCTACGGAGCCGTGGTTGCAGAGACCGTGGATTCCCTCACGTTCAAGACTGTTTCCGGCCTCACGCTGACAGTGGCGCGCAAACAGGTGAAGAGCATCGATGGACTCACCGGGCGCGTGATCGACGGAGAGTACCGACGAGTGGATCCAAATCGGACGAGATTGCTGCTGGCACCCACGGGCCGTCCGTTACGTGCAGGGCAGGGATATATCTCGGCCTACGAGATCTTCTTTGCCTTCCTCTCTGTCGGGGTCACGGACTTTCTCTCGTTCGCCGGAGGAATGACGCTGCTCCCCGGTGCAGAGGATCAGCTTTTCTTTCTCGCACCAAAGCTGACTCTTCCACTTCACAGCGAGGCGGTGAATATTGGGGCGGGCGTCGTCTACGGAAACATCTTCTCAAGCAATTCGTCCGGGGCGGGCATCGTCTACGGCGTGGGAACCTTCGGCTCTCAATATGCCGCGGTAACGGTGGGACTCGGGTACGGCTTTGCCGGGGGGGAATTCGCCAGTAAGCCCGTGTTCGTTCTCGGTGGTGAGACGCAGGTTTCGAGTAACATCAAACTCGTTACCGAGAACTGGTTCCCCGCGGGGACAGATTTTAAACTTCTTTCGTTCGGGATTCGGTTCTTCGGTGAACACCTCGCGGCGGACCTTGGATTCATGTACCCTCTTTCCGACGAAGGGGGCATGAGCGGATTCCCGTTTTTCCCCTGGGTGGGGTTTGCGTATAACTTTGGCACGGCTAACTGAAGACGGGGAGGGGATTCAGAGGTCTCCTCTATATATACCGTAGTAGGTGACGCTTACTTAGGCGACTGTCAAGTCCGGGGCCACCACAAACGCCGAGGGTCCACGCACCCTCGGGCGGAAAGTCTCTTCTGGGTTCGGAAGGGGGGATGAAAGGGTGAGTAAATCGTCTGAAGTGCGGTTTTCCAGCATTTAAGACCCCTTCATCGTGTTAAGCCAACCGCCGCTGAATCCGGCCCGGCGGAGACCCGTAATAATGTAAGGGTTACGCTTCATCTTCTCCCAGACAAAGCCGCTCCTGAGATTTTCGATCATGATTGCGATTGGTCCCTGATCGATGCCAAGGTAGTCTCTGTCGAACCATCCATCGGGCCACGCAGGTGGAGTCCGGAATGTCGGATTGAAGGCATCCACAAAGCCATACTCGCGCCAGAGTTGGGAGCCGTAGCGCTGCCGCATGCCCTTGAGTGCCGGAATGCAGATCTCGGGTGCAAACGCGACCGAACCGCCTACCGCAGTCGGCGCAATCGTGCCATCATCCTCCACCCAGTCGAACGTCACTTCACGCGCCCGGTACGAATAGAATCCGCGGGCGATCCCCTCAACGACGAAATTCGTATCCTTTGGGCCGTCGCAAGCCGTCCATCCCCAGATCACGTCCGAATAGTCACGGAAGCCCTGCGGGTTTGAGGCACCGTAGGAGCGCTGTGCGTAAGTGGCCCGCCGGGAATTCTCGAAGTAGTCGAGCCCCCGTCCCCACATATATCTGTCACGAATCCCGCGAAAATCGATCCAACAGTGTGAGTACTGGTGGCCAAAGAGCGGACCGAATCCCAGATGTTCGATCCCGTTGTAGGATCCCCATTTGTATGTGTCGTACCACGTTCGCATGTACCAATCCGGAATTGGATGGGTGGGGGAACCAAGTGCGAGGAGGTAGAGCACGAAGGCCTCGTTGTACCCCGTCCATGTATGCTCGAGGAACCCGCGCTCGGGATACCATCCCGTTATGAGTCCCTTGCGGTCTCCACAAAACCAACTCCAGTCTACACGCCGATAGAGAGAATCGGCAAGCGCTCGTATCGAATCCTCAACGGCATCTCTTCCATCAAAGTACGACTGACAAAACAGCACGCCCGCAAGGAGAAGACCTGTGTCGATAGTGGAGAGTTCACACTTCCAGGCCCGCTCGCCCGTTCGGCAGTCGATGAAATGATAAAAGAACCCTTTGAAGCCTGAAGTCCCCGAGGGTAGCTCGGACTGAGGAAGGTTCCAGACAAGTTTCAGTGTCGTCAGCACCCTGTCGGCCGCCTCAGCGCGCTTTATTATGTCGCGCTCAGCGGCAATTGGATAGCTGGTCAGGGCGAACCCGACAGCGGCGACACTTGACGGAGCAGGCGTCGGCCAGCGGTCGGGTGTGAGACCGGTCGCACGAGGCGTCACCTCGAGGAAATATCTGAGGGTCCGCGTCTGGAGCGTGTCAAGGAACGGATCCCACGGCAGCGCAGAGGCAACCGGCGGCACAACAGTATCAACCTTCCGCCAACCGGATCCGGAAAGAAATACCCCGCCGAAGCAAATCGCCAGTACGACTCCGGTTACAGTTCTGGGGAGGAGCTTGGTGACCATCGGAATCTCCATGGATTACGAAGAGATGAAAATGAATATACGGAATATCCTGCCATTTTGAACCTCACAGGACATTGCATCACACCCGGCCGTGCACGGGAGAAAGGGAAAGCGCGGGATTGTGGGGACTTTGGAGAATGACCCGTGAGGATTGACTTGCATGCCGAGGTCGAATTCGTGGTTCCCCAACGTCATAGCATCGAAGCCGATCCCAAGCATGAAGCCCAGCTCGGCAACGGCGAAGTACCGAGTGTAAAAGAGATCTCCGATCGACACGTCTCCGGCATGAAGCAGGATCGTGGAGGCGGTATTCATTTTGACGGTTCCGATGAATGAAGCTGCCCGCGCGATGCTGCCCCAGGTG
>DAIUKN010000175.1:0-5960 GCA_036848195.1 Bacteroidota bacterium | reverse complement strand
AGCTCGACTGGCGACGTCAGGCTCGGCGCATGAGAATCATACGCCGTCACATAGCCGAGCGGGGCATCATCGACGAGCTGCGGTTTGTTCGTATGCGAGTCCAGGTATGCAACCAGCGGTAGATGCCAGAAGACTTCATATTTCCCGACCATCATCGGCGGAAAGTAAAAGCGGTAGCCAAATCTGCCGCCCGCTCCAATCTCCTTTGCGACTCGGGTGAGTTCTCTCCGGGTTGCCCGAGGGCCATCAAGAAGCAGTTCGTGGCGCTCCGTCCAGATCTGCGCATTACGAGCCATCGGCTTGCTATAAAGGTCGATGTCCACCGGCTCACAGCTGAACAGCACGCGGGCCACGCGGTCTTCGCGGCCGGCAAGAGCCAGCTCGTCTTTGTGCCGTTCCACCCGCTCCCAGCGATGTGTCCGTCTGTAGGTACTGCCCGGCCCCGGTGCCGCCGAAGGCATACCCTCGCGAGGTTCGTGCATCCAACCCGACTGCAGGATGCGCAACCCCCGGCTCCCTTCATGCCGCTCGCACACATTGAGGAGTGGAATCTGAGCCGCCCAAAAGAGCTCCCGCTGCAGGCTGAGGAATGACGGCGCCCCCCAGAAAATTAGGCTTCCCGGAAACGGCAGGAGCTGTATGCGACCTGCCAGATACGCCTGTCGTAGCGCTTCTGTCAGGGACCCGAATGGACGAAAAGTTAGGATGTACTTCACCCCTTCGAGCGTTTCACCGTCGCTCATAATGAAAGGCTTTGTCCACGACGGCAGCCGATCCTGACGCCAGTGTCCGAAGACTGATTCCCCCGAACCGGGGAGTATGCGGAACCCGGAGTGGCGCAGGTTGGCGAGCTGTGCCAGTGGCTCACCGTACACAGTGTGGAGCAAACGGCGGAAAAAATCGACGGCGTATTCCGGGGGGCTTTCCCGGCCTGGTGCGTTATAGAAGCTCCTCCAGAATGCACGATCGGGTCCTTGCTCGCTCCCGCCGAAGAACGTCCAGCGGACACGCCCTTTGTCGTCCTGGGTGCGCGAAAGCGCCAGAGGGAGGAATGTCACGAACCGTTCATGTTTCAAAATGCCCGGCGATGCAGCGAGCTCTTCCGGCCAGTATTCATTCCCTTGGAGGATCGCCCTGCTGATCCCCTCGGCAGACTGATTCCGGTCAAGGCGTTGCAGAGCTGACAGCACCTGTTGGGCGATCATCTGCAATCCGGGTTGCACTTCGCAGATCTGTTCTCGTTCGCTCACCAGCCAGGCGAACGGATTCGCGGAATCTCGGGGTGCCGGGCCGACCGCCGCCTCGGTACGGCGAGAGGACTTGCCGGCTGTTCGGGCGGAGTGGATCGCGTCGTACGGTCGCCAACCGATTCGTGGCGGGGGCATGAACTCGGAGTAAGCGGCAATGGAGAAGAGGTCTTTCCCTCTATACTTCGGAAGATCGGTGAGCAGTCTCTCCCATCCCGGTTTCGGCATCGCGAGTTCTCCTCAATGGTCTTGCACTGAACTTACCGGATCGGCGTTTCAAACGCAATTTTGTTTCTTGGAATTTTGCTGTGATTTTGATGCATTGTGGGTGTTCTTGTTCACTAGAATGGGCATGAGGTAAGCTGAGGCCCGACGTTTCAAGTCGGGCCGAAGCCCCGAGCGAACGAGCGTTGTTCGCGAGTGAGCCGAGGGGTCCTGTTGAGGGCCCGCCCCCTCGGGCCCGAAATCCCCGCCTGCCTTCGTTGACCTTCTGAGGCGGGCAGGCCGCACGGTTTTCGTGCGGGGTTCCGGGCACAGAAAGCGAAACCCATCCCATTCTTCTCGGGGTGGGTTTCGCTTTCTTGTTCACTCGAACCGGCCTGAATTCAAGCTGAGGGCGGCAACCCCAAATACCTCCAGCACCCGTCTCTACTTCTGTTCTACCAGTTCCACCCGCCGGTTCCTTGCCTTCCCCTCTTCTGCGTGATTTGACGCAACGGGACAGTATGGCCCGACACCTGCCCCTTTGAGGCGGGAAGCGGCGATACCCTTGCCAATCAACGCTTTCACGACAGCATCTGCACGGTCTGCCGACAATTTGAGGTTATTGTCCAACGCCCCCACATTGTCCGTGTGCCCCACGACATACAACGTGAGGCTGCCATTTTGTTTCAGAAGTTTTGCGATTTCTTCAAGTGAAGGGTTCGACTCCGGTTTCACAACTGACTTGCCCGTGTCAAAGTAGATACCATACACAGCTGCTTTTCCTGTGGCCGCAATACTTGCACTCAATGCTGCCGCATCCGCAACAACGTCCTGCTTCATCGTCCCTGTTTCAACTACTATCACTCCGTAGTTCCGGCCGTCATTGTAAGCTTCAACGTGAACGTACGTCACACCACCGTTCTTTTCGATTTTCCCTTCAATCACCCGACCTTCGCTCGCCAGGATCTTTCCGCCAATTTTCTTTACGGCATTCTCGTAATTGCGCGCAATCTGCAACATACTCGCCTGTTTCGCGCTGGACTTGATATAGTATTCCAGACGCGTAATCTTTCCCTCCCAGTTCTGATCCTGACCCGTTGCATAGGGAGATGTGTATTGGTCGAACTCCTTGACATTGTAATCGGATATGTAATACCCCGGCATGCGTGTGAAGAGAGGGTGGTCCAAACTACCTTTGACATCCGTTTCATCCTGAGCACGCCCTGGGGAACCGGTGAACAGAACGAGCAATAGCCCGACGATCGTATTGCGCAGCATTGTGGCCTCCAATGGTAGTGAACACCCTTAAGTTACAACAAAATCTTGGGAAAGCCATGAGCGTATGAGGTTCTCTGTGCAATAGAGGAATACACTTTACATCCCCTCCCCCGTGCGGAATGTCCCCGAAATCGTTAACCGTGCAGCGTGGCAGGCCCGGTGATGACTACCGAGCCCTTTGTTCATCCCATCAGCGTGAGACTTCAACGTCGGATCAAAAGGAGCTTGCGGGTCAGAACGAAGCCTCCCGCCGTTAGCCGATAGAAATACATTCCGCTTGATAGATTCAATGCGTCAAACTTCACGTCATGATATCCCGGCTCCTGTTCACCGCTCACGAGCTGTGAGACCAATTGCCCCAGAGTGTTGTACACCTTCAATGAACCCTGGGACTTGTGGGGCAGGCCGTAGCGGATCGTCGTTGGAGGATTGAAGGGCTTGGGGAAGTTCTGTTTCAGTGAAGCGGAAGCGAGAATGTTCCTTTCGGAAGCTGACACCGATGTTGTGGTAGTAACTGGGAAGACGTATACACCATCATCAACCGTAATGAAACACCCTGCTTTGCGAGATGAGTTTTCGGAGTCAAAGCAGCGTCCCTCGAAGAATGATAGCAGCGAAGGTGAAATAAATGACCAAGCCAGTAATGTCGACCAATGTCGACACGAAAGGAGCGGAGGATGCTGCCGGATCAAAAGCCAGTCTGCGCAGGACAAGAGGAAGCATTGAACCAGAGAGTGTCCCCCACACCACAACACCAACGAGGGAAAACGCGACGGCCATGGCGACAAGAGCCGAATGAGCGCTATACAGGTTACTGAAAGCGGACCACAAAGCAATGTGCAGGAAACCTATGGAGACAAGGACTGTTCCCAGTAAAGGGCCCGAAAGGATCCCCCGCTACTACGCGGCCATTAACGGATTCAGCTCAAAGTGGAAGAGTCATGAATACACTGTTTGGATCTTCACTGTAATCGGCAAATGGCGAACAGAATGCAAAACCAAAGCTCTCATACAGCCGTTGTGCTGGTTTGAATGCCTCCATTGAGCCCGTCTCCAGACTAAGTCGAGTGTAAGACCGACTTCGTGCTTCTTCGATGATATGTGCAAGAATCGCTCGTCCCACGCCCTTCCTTCGAAATGCCGACGATGTGCGCATCGACTTGATCTCGCCATGATATGGACTCAATTCCTTCAAGGCGCCACAACCGAGCAATTGATTTCCCGACCAAGCGGTCCAGAATGTGATATTTGGTTGGCGCAGATCATCAATTGCGAGAGCATGTACGCTCTCAGGTGGGGAAAGCTGAAACATGTTCTGAAGATGCTCTTCGAGCAAAGCGCGAACCTCGGGTCCAGAGAGATCGTCGAGTCGTATATGCATAGAAGGTATCGAGTGTGAGTGGCCTAACGGACCCCGGCTTCGTTGCGGTTCTGCCAAAAGGTACCCCCAAACCACGGGATTGTCAATTCACCAGATTATAGGAAGGTGGTCGAGGATGAAGAAAGAAGCCCGGACATCGCCAGCGCTAACCATGCGGCGCGAAAGGAAAAGGCCCTGAGACATTCTGGGCCTTCTTGTTTACGTAAATGCGCATTCATATGAGTCTTGCTCTCAGAGTGATGCGAGCGTCGTAGTTACGCCTTGGCGTGCGAGTCCGCTTTGGGGATCATGCCCTCATTGGTAGACAACATAAACAGCCGCGCTCTTACTCGCCACTTCATTGTCACATTCGTGATCATCGATACCAAATCGCAGCGTACAGATAAATCACGAATTCCTGAAAGGTGCCTCCATCGCCGTGGTCACTTTCATTCTCACATTTTGGATGGTTATAGAACGTCCTTAGCAATGAATCCTCTACCTCACTTGCATTGTCAGCACTCTCAGACTCATACAGAGGAATGATCTCGTCTGAACCGTGACGTTCTTGGGCGGCATCCAGATCCGCCGAGCGTCCAATGTAGAACTGAGATATTTCGTCTCGCTCGATGGCCTCTAATAAGAGTTGCTCAAGATCGTCAAGAACTTCATCTGGTCTGCCTTTAAGGGGAGTATCCATGGGTTGCCTCTTAAGTTGCGTTCGGGACAATGTAGGTGACCATGCCGCAATTTTGAGTTGTCCTATCGTCACGCTGGTCGAAGAGAAGCGCATACGTTGGCGGGTGCTATTCCCCGCGTAAATTCTGAAGGGGCGCTTTCGCACAAGTTCCGCATTCCACGATATGCACTATAGGTACTGGAGGGAATCAATCGAGCCTCGTTTTCTCTGTCATTGGTTGCTAAGCTCCGAAAAATGGAAAAGCAGTGATGAGTTCCTCCCCTTCCGCCAGTCCTCTACAAGTCGGAGGCCACTCCGTCACGCAATTCACCCGCCTTTCCCGATAAGTCCGAGCTTCAGCGCTTTCTCCTGCGCCGTCTTGTCGGTGCAATGCAATACTTCCCCGATTGCTTTCCAATTCGGTTTGTCCCGGTAGGTATGCCTCTTCATAAGGTCCTGCATCTGCCGCCTTTCGTATTGTTCTCCCCAATGCATTTCGCGCTGTCTGTCAAGCGCCCTCAGCCAATGCCGCCCTGCCCAGTCTGCTCCCATCTTGAAGACCTCAAACTCCTCTGGGCTTAAACGGCCGATTTCGTGAAGCTCCGCATTAGTCGAACCGGTTACCTGATTCACAACGTACATCATCCATTCAAGGTAGGCTTTCCTGAGTTCCCCGTGTTCCCTTGGATGCTCTTGTTTCCATTTCTCGATGAGCTTTCGCACTCTTTCCCTTCCTTCATCTGTGACCTTCGATTCTGTCTTCATTGTTCACCTCACAAAACAAAAATCCTCCTGCCTCATGCGAGCCGTGCGACGGCCCCCCGGTTTCCCAGGAAGGGGAGAAGGATTTTGATCTCGTTTTCGCAACATTCGCATGTTCGTGTGATGGCAAGTTAGCCGTTACGCGACGAATAGCAATAGCGCGCCCGCTAAACTTATGCACGACCTTTTCAGACCCCCTGTATAACGGTGAGGGGCAAATATCCGATGAGATCCAGAAGCTGGCGACCACGCTCTTCATTGCGCCGACACGGTTGAGTTGAAAAGCACACAGCCCTGAACATCGGGCCATTTTGTTTGCCCACAATACTGCGCAACGGAAGACCGTTTTCTCTTGACAATCTCCTATTTGAAGGGGTTAGATGGATGGCATGGGCGACGTGATCGGCATCGGTAGATTGTAGTGCTTCGT
>DAIUKN010000174.1:0-5961 GCA_036848195.1 Bacteroidota bacterium | reverse complement strand
AGGCGTGGATGCAGATCCGTCTGCGACGAGATATTCAAGAGCACACCCACGGCAATTGAAGAAAAGACCATGGAGGAACCCCCGTAGCTCACAAACGGCATCGGCAGCCCCGTGGTTGGCAATATCCCCAGGGTGACGCCGGCATTGATCAATGCATAGAGCGTGATCGAGACGGTGATCCCCGCTGCAAGCATGCGCCCAAAATCGTCGCGCGCGTGCTTGGCAATTCTGACACCGCGGAGCATAATCGTGAGAAAGAGCAGCACAATGAAGATCGTCCCGATCAAACCATACTCTTCCCCGACGATGGAGAAAACGAAGTCGCCGTAGGACTCCGGCAGGAACAGGTCGCGCTGCCGGCTCTCGCCGGGGCCCACGCCAAAGATACCGCCGTTCCCGAACCCGATGATTCCCTGGTTGAGCTGATAATTGATCTTGCCGACTGCGTCGGACGACCCGCCAAAGAAACCCATGATCCGCCGCATCCGGTACTCTGCGCTCAGCATGTAGACCACCAGCAGCGGAACAAGGGAGCAGACAGTCAGCGCAATGTGCGAAAGCTTCGCCCGCCCGACGAGAAGCATGGAGAGACTGATCGCAAAGATCATGGCGCCTGTGCTGAAGTTCGGCTGGAGCAACACCAGCACCGTCACGGCCCCGATCCAGATCATCATCGGAAGATAGCCGCTCTTGAAGTCCCGCACCCGGTCCTGCTTCGTCGCGATAAGCACGCAGAGGTGGAAGAGGAGTGCGTACTTCGCAAGCTCCGAGGGCTGCAGGCTGAATCCCCCGAGATGCAGCCAGCGCGAAGCCCCCTTCACCTCGCCCCCCAGCCCGAGTGTCACCACCAAAAGGAGAATGGCCCCGATCAGGACCGGTTTCGTCCATCGCCGGTAGACATGGTAGTCGATCTGCATGAAGACAAAAATCATGACAAGCCCGACGAGAATCTTGATCGCATGGCTGCCGAGCAGCCTGCCGCTCTCCCCGAACTTCTCCATGGCCCAGCTCGAGCTGGCGCTGTACACCACGCCAACGCTGAGCACCATCAGGATCAGTACGGAGATCAGCGTCACCAGATCAATATGATTACGTTGCGTTCGCATTTTCTTCTAACTGCATCACCAGCTGTTTGAACACCCGCCCCCGGTGCTCGTAGTTGTCAAACCAGTCGAACGAAGCGCATGCCGGCGAGAGGAGCACAACGTCGCCTGGTGCTGAGAGGCGCCGGCCTTCGCGCACAGCGTCGTCCATGGTCGTACAGACCGTCACCGGAACCACCGATGCAAAGGCGCGTTCCACAACTCCGGCCGACTCACCGATCGCTACCACTGCACGGACGTTTTTCCGCACCAGGTCAAGCAGGCGCGTGTAATCGTTTCCCTTGTCCCTCCCGCCAAGCAGAACCACGATCGGCGACGCAAAGCTCTGAAGTGCATACCAGACCGAATCCACGTTCGTCGCCTTGGAATCGTTCACGTACGTCACGCCGTCTATCTCCCGCACGAATTCCAGGCGGTGTTCAACCCCTTTGAAGTTCCGGAGCGTGGCCCGGAGCGACGCGGCTGCGACACCCATCGCTTGCGCCGTCAGCGTTGCAGCCATCGCGTTCGCCAGGTTGTGCGCCCCTTTAATGCTGATCTCCCCTGCCCCGATGACATCGGTCTCCCTTTCGCCGATGATCGTCCATAGCCGCCCGTGATGGAGAAACGCTCCCTGCGGCAGCCGCTCCTTCGTGCTAAAGGGGAGCAGCGCTACCCCGGCGCCGATGCGGCGGAGCACATGCTCCCGCGTGACCGGGTCGTCGTGGTTGTAGACTAGAACGTCGCCTGCCCTTTGGTTTTCAAAGATCCGACACTTCGACGCGATATACTTCTCAAACGAATGATCATACCGGTCGAGATGGTCCGGGGTGATGTTCAGCAGAACCGCCACCGCGGGACGGAACGTCCCGATGTGGTCCAGCTGGAAACTGCTGATCTCCAGAATCGCTGTCGCGCCACCCGCCATTGCGCCCACCACCTGCGAAAAGGCCGTCCCGATATTTCCCGCCACCACCGCCGGGCGCTTTGCGTCTTCAAAGATTCTGCCCAGGAGCGCCGTGGTGGTGGTCTTTCCGTTCGTCCCGGTGATCGCCGCAATCGGGGCGTTGCAGAACCAGCTGGCCACCTCCACTTCGCTGACGACCGCCCTCCCAAGCGCGAGCGCCTCACGGACAATGGGCGCGTCGGACCGAACGCCGGGACTGAGCACCACAACATCGGCATCCAGAACACGGCGGGTATTCTCGCCGAACTCCGCCGGGACCCCCAGCGCGTCCAGTTCCGTCTTCGCCTGCGCCATTTTCTCGGCCGGCGCACGGTCGCTCAGGAAGACCTCTGCTCCATGAGCCTTGAGTAGTCCCGCCACCGCCAAACCGCTCCGGGCTCCGCCCAGTACGCTGAATCGTTTCCCCCTGACGTCGGACGCAAGCAACGGAGTCTATCTCACCTTGAATGTGGCCAGGCTGACAATCATCATCAGGACCGCCACAATATAGAATCGTGTCACGATTTTGGGTTCGGGCCAGCCGAGCATCTCGAAATGGTGGTGCACCGGCGCCATCCTGAAGACACGGCGACCCTGACCGTATTTCCGTTTCGTGTATTTGAAATAGAGCCGTTGAATAATCACAGAGACCGTCTCAGCCAGAAAGACCCCCCCCAGCGTCGGCAGCAAGAGCTCCTTCTTGATGAGCACGCAGAGCGCCCCGATCGCGCCTCCCAGGGCCAGCGAGCCGGTGTCGCCCATGAACACCTGCGCCGGGTAGGCGTTGAACCAGAGAAACCCGAGCGATGCCCCCGCAAGAGCAGCGCAGTAAATGGTCAGCTCACCGTTACCCCGGAGATACGGGATCGTCAGGTACTCGCTGAGATTGTAGTTCCCGGAGACGTACGTGATCACCCCGAGCGTCAGCGCGACAATTCCCACGAGGCCGATCGCCAGGCCATCGAGTCCATCGGTCAAATTGACGGCATTCGATGTATAGGCAATGACGAAAATGACCACCGGGATATAGAGGCGCCCGAAATCAAACTCCAGATTCTTAAAGAACGGAACCGTCGTGGAGGAACTCAGCTTCCAGAGATCCGGATCGATCCACTGGGGGGCGAAATAGATGATACTTCCGACCACCAACCCCACCCCCACCTGTCCGACCAGCTTGTACCATCCGATCAGTCCCTTCGGTTTCTTCCTGACCACCTTGAGGTAGTCATCCAGGAACCCAACTGCACCGAGCGACGCCGTGACGAAGATGATCAGCAACACGTACATGTTGCTGAGGTTTCCCCAGAGCAGCGTCGGCACGAGCACCGATGCAAGGACGATGAGGCCGCCCATGGTGGGTGTGCCGGCCTTCGTCAGGTGCGTTTTGGGTGCCTCGACCTTCGCCGCCTCCCCGATCTGCCGTCGCTTGAGCATCCTGATCACTTTCGGGCCGATCCAGAATGAAATGATCAGCGCTGTCACCGCGGCAGCGGCTGCGCGGAAGGTGATGAACCGGATCAGACCAAATCCCGGTGGATGATCGACCCGTTCAAGCTGCTCGAGGATATAGTAGAGCATGAGCCTCGTTCTTCAGGACAAAACACTCTTCCGCAGTGCCGTTCCCCGCAGGCGCTCTCCGAGGAATGTCACAAGGTCTTCCATTGTCGTCCCCCGCGATCCTTTCAGAAGCACTGCATCGCCCGGCGCAACCAGCTCTGCCAGGTACTCGGCAAGCACGTTCTTCTGTTCGTAGTGGACCGCGAACGCTGTCGCGGCCGCTTCATGGATCTGCCTCGCCCTCGGCCCGAACGTCAGCAGGTATTCGATCCCGAGCTGTGAAGCCGCTTCGCCAACGCGGCGGTGTTCCTCCTTCTCCCTCGATCCCAGCTCCAGCATGTCGCCCAACACTGCGATCCGTTTCCCCGGCACGCGCATGGCCGCCAGCGTCTCCAGTGCGGCGATGGTAGAATCCGGGTTGGCATTGTAGGTATCGTTCAACACGGTGATCCCTGCCATGTCGAGCACTTCCATCCGTTTGTCGGACGCCCGGAATGCCTCCAGCGCGCCGGCGATTGCTCCGGCCGGAACGCGAAAGGAGAGGCCGATTGCCGCAGCCGCAAGCGCGTTCGCCGCGTGATGACGCCCGGGAATACTGAGCTGAACGGGAACCGGTTTTTTCGCCCTGCCGCCTGAAAACTCAAACCGCGCACAGGCCGTGTCACCAAGCCGGAGTTTCCTCCCCCGGATGCCGGTGACGCGAGTAGCGAAACCGTACGCCAGCTTCTTTCTGCACCAGCGCGCCCGGGCGACGACGCGGGGATCATCAGCATTGACGAACGCCTGCGTCCCGGAGCGCTGCGCCAGATGATCGAACAGCATTCCCTCTTCTTCTTCGACACCGTCGACGGACCGGAAGAACTCCAGGTGTTCCCGCCCGATGTTCGTCAGGAGGCCGTGCGTCGGCTCCAGAATTTCGCACAACACGCGGAGCTCTCCGGGATGGTTTGTACCGACTTCGACCAGGGCGATCTCGTGCGTTTCGTCCAGCCGGAAGAGCGTTTTCGGAACGCCGATCTGATTATTAAAATTCTTTTCGGTACTCAAGACACGATAGCGCGCCCCGAGAACCGCGGCGGCCATCTCCTTGGTGGTCGTCTTGCCGCTGCTCCCACCGATCGCCACGACCGGAATGTCGAACTTCCGCCTGTACAGCTGCGCCAGTGTACCGAGCGCCAGCATCGTGTCCTCCACGACGATCTCCGGGACCCTCGGCCAGAGGCCGCGTCGCGCCGCCGCATCGACCATCACCGCCCGCGCCCCGCGAGCGACAGCTTCGGCGATGAACCGATGGCCGTCAAAGTTCGGGCCGCGCAGCGCCACAAACAGATCGCCCCGCGATACTGTCCGAGAGTCGGTCGAGACGCCCGTCAGCGGCTTTCTCCCGAGCATCTCGCCATTTCGGACCTCCGCCGGCCTCAATTTCCCGATGTCGTTTGGAGTCAGCTTCATGATGCGCTGCGGATGAACGCTTCGATCTCTTCCCGGTCGTCAAAATGGCTCTTCGTTTCGCCAATCACCTGATAGGTCTCGTGTCCTTTGCCGGCTACCAGGACCACATCTCCGCGCCGCGCCATGGCAAGCCCGAGACGGATTGCCTCACGGCGCCGAATTTCTGTGTGAATTTCTGCACCGGCACGAACGCCGGCGATGATCTGCTCAACGATCGTTTTCGGGTCCTCCCGGCGCGGATTATCGGAGGTCACGACAACCACGTCGCTGAGTTCCGAAGCGATTCGCCCCATCACGGGGCGTTTGCCTGCATCACGGTTCCCACCGCACCCGAACACGGTGATGATCTTCCCCTTTCCCCGCTGGGCCATCATGTCGTGGATTGTCCGGAGACAATTCTCAAGTGCATCCGGTGTGTGCGCATAATCCACAATTGCGGTCCATCCCGCCGGTGATGCAATCTGTTCGAAGCGGCCGCGGACCGCCTGGAGAGCGCCGATGCCTCTGAGGATCTGCCCCTCCGGAACCTCCAGGGCCACGCCCGTGCTGTATGCAGCAAGGAGGTTGGAGATATTGAATCTGCCGGTCAACTGCGACTCCACAACGGTTCTCATCCCGTCGTGCGCGATCACGAACCGGGTTCCCGCGATGGTGAGCTCCACGTCCTCCGCGTGAAGATCCGCAGGATTCTGGATGCCATACGATAGCCGGCGCGCCCGTGTGTCGTGGACGATCTTTTCACCCCGTGGATCGTCCGCATTGGTCACGGCGGAACCATCGGCGGGAAGGCCATCGAACAGCAGTTTCTTCGCCCGGAAGTATGCGTCCATGGTACCGTGAAAGTCCAGATGGTCCTGCGTCAGATTCGTGAAGACCCCCACCCGGAACTCGAGACCGTCGACACGGCAGAGGGCAAGCGAATGC
>DAIUKN010000173.1:0-5971 GCA_036848195.1 Bacteroidota bacterium | reverse complement strand
CAAACCGCTCCACAAAAGAAGCGACAGCGCGAGCGAGACCGTCGAGGGGATGAACGAGAAAATGCCCTGGTTCGGAAGAATCGCGAAGGCCAGAAGCCCGAGGGCGATGCCGGCCGCCCCCTCGCCGACCACCACGACGAGGAAACGCGTGCAACCAACACTCAGCGCCACCAAGCCGAGCAATTCGGTGAAAGCCGCTGCCCACTTCAGCGGTAGGTCCAGCGCCAAGGCGAACGCTGTCAACAGATCGAAGAGGATTATGGGGCTTCCCGCCACCTTCCCCATGATGCGAGTACGGGCAGCCAGGGCGGATGGCGGCGCGTCATCTGCCAGGCGACCCAGAGCCAGAATATCCCGGACCGCTGGCAGGCTCGTGTCGTATCCCGTTCGGGCCAGGGCCCCCTTCCACAGGTATATCAGGCCGTCGTCGCCCAACCGAGGGGCGCTCAGGAGCACCGCCGGTAATCCAACGAGATACAGTTTTGCCACCAAAAAGAGGAAGACCCCGAGAATGAGAACGCGGCGGGCGGCAGCAGCGCCAAGAGCGTCCGGCGCAGGCAGCGACGCGGCGCGCTCGCGCGTTCGGTGCATGCTCACGGTCTCAGGCCGGGGCGACCGTGCTCGCTAGCAGGCATGCCGCGTCGCCTCGACGACCCGCGTGATCATTTCCGGCGTCATGCCAACCCACAGGGGTAGGCGGACCAATCGAGCGCTTACATCGTCGGTGCGGGATAGATCACCGCACACCCGGCCAAACTTTTCCCCTGCAGGGGACGAGTGCAGAGGCACATAGTGAAAGACCGCGTTGATCCCTCGGTCTGCCAGCTTCTTGAGAAACCGCTCGCGCACGCCAGGGGTGGGTAGGAGCACGTAATACATATGGCCATTGTGCTGACACTCCGCTGGGACCACCGGCCGGCGCAAACGGCCCTGCGCCTCGAGCGGGGCAAACGCATCGTGGTAAAGCTCCCAGAGGACCAGCCGTTGCCGTATGATCGCTTCTGCCTCCTCGAGCTGCGCCCAAAGGAAGGCGGCAATGATCTCGCTTGGCAAATAAGAGGAGCCGATGTCCACCCACGTGTACTTCGCCACCTCACCTCGGAAAAACTTGCTGCGGTCGGTACCCTTTTCACGAATGATCTCCGCGCGCTCGGCCCAGCGCGGATCGTTTATCAGCAACGCTCCGCCCTCGCCCGAGATCACCACCTTGGTCTCGTGAAAGCTGACCGCAGCCATGTGTCCAATACTTCCGAGGGGTCGACCTCTGTACGTTGACAACACCCCCTGCGCAGCATCCTCGATGACCAGAAGATGGTGTCGTTTTGCGAGGGACATGATCGCGTCCATTTCACAACCGATCCCGGCATAATGGACCGGAACGATGGCACGTGTTCTGGGAGTAATTGCTTCCTCGACCTTCGTCTCATCCAGATTCAGCGTGTCTGGACGGACGTCCACAAACATCGGAATCGCGCCGCGAAGCACACAGGCGTTCGCGGTGGATACGAACGTGAAAGACGGCATGATGACCTCATCCCCCGGCTCCAGGCCTGCCAAGATGGCGGCCATCTCCAACGCCGCCGTACAGGAATGGGTCAACAACGCTTTCCGGCTCTCCGTCCGCGCCTCCAGCCAGGCGTGGCAGTGCTTCGTAAACGTCCCGTCGCCGGACAGATGCGACCGGCCGATTGCCTCCTGAATGTACGAAAGTTCCCTGCCGAGCGCGAGAGGGCGGTTGAATGGGATCTCAAACGGCGTCATCTGAGCCCCTCTCCTCTGCGACTTGCCGGTGATTCGATACATCTCGCGGGTGCGCTATACACAACACATAACGATGGTACACCCGATACTCCTCGACATGCTCGATGGCGAAGTGCGCTCCGATTGCCGCTAGCAGCACCTCCGCCCGCCGCGGGAACGCGCCGTCATCCAGCCACCAGAGCAGGCGACTGATCCAAGACGATCCGCACTCCACAGCATCCAAGAAGACAAGACGGTCGCATACGACCCGTGCCAACTCCCGGAAGAGGCACGGCAGTTGCCGTTCCGAGAGATGATGCGACAATGCCACGCACAGACCGAGGTCCACGCTTCGATCGGTGAAGCACAACCGCGTGGCATCTCCCAGCACGGCGTACGCGTCGGGGTGCGCTCGCCGAAGCCGAACCAGCTTCTTGGGATCAATATCCAACCAAAAGTATCGCGTCGATGGTGAGAACAGGCGTCGGTACAAACCCGTGCCGCCGCCGACGTCGAGGACGCGCATCTGTAACGTCTCGGCCAGATGGGGTGCGAGCCGCGACTGCGCGTAGCGCAGACCACAGCATCTCTGTATTCGATCGTACAGCCAACCAGCGAGCTGCGTAATATCCTCTCCACACTGGGCAACCGGAATATCTGCGAGTAGCTCGTTCCACCACCGTCCGTCGTCGGGTTATTCGCCATGCCGCCTGTGTCGGATTCCTCGCCTCAAACCCCCCGGCCGCTCCTCGCGGCACTGCCGCAAGGTTGGTGCTACACCGCGTCGAGCCGCCGCCTCCCGATTAGGAGCAGCGATCCCCCCATAGGGAAGGATATTCCGGACGAGATTAGCATCCGCTCCAACGTCATGACCGTCGCCAAGACAGCACTGGTAGGCCGACTCAACCGGTATTCGGAGTGGGGATCGCAGGTCGCCCGGCGCCTGCGTCCGCGAAGACGGGACAACAGGAGGAGGGGGAGCAGCAGTGATACAAACGATGTCACACGCACGACGTCGAATCCGGAGCGCCTGACCTTATCCACGATGTTGCGTCGGGAGTAGCGCCGTTTGTGCAAAGAATACTCGTCTATACCACTCCACAGGAATTTGTGTTGCGGTACCGTGATTACCAGGCCGCCGCGAGTCCGAACCGCCCGGCGCATTTGTCTAAGGACAACCTCGTCCTCTTCCACGTGTTCCAAGACATCGAAGCTGCAGATCACGTCGAACTCTTCGGCAAAGGGGATGCGGGTGCCATCCATCTGATAAAGCGGAACGCCGGGCAACCGGTCCCCGGCGAATGCGAGGCCCTCGGCATAAAGATCGCTTCCCGATAGCGACAGCGCAGGGAGGACACGTCTGATCTCGGAGAGTACGAAACCAGTGCCGCACCCGACTTCGAACACTGCCCGCGCGTGGGGAAAGTACGTGCGAAGCGCCCACTCGATCAGACGGTTTCGGGCTTGGAACCAGAAGCTCCCTTCCTCCAGGCGGATCAGATGCTCAAAAAACTCAGCACGGAACGCCGCGGTTCCCCGCGCATCAGGGGAGAAAGAAATGAAACCGTTCCGCCATTCGGGGACGTGCTGGCATTTCGGGCAGCGCCACTGTGATGCGTCGAATTGCTCGCCGCAAGCCAGGCAGACCTTCATCCCGGCGCTCCAGTTGGCTTGCCGAGCACGCCCCGAATGCCCACCCTCACTCCAGGTTCCCACCCTTCATAGATCTTGATCCAGCACGGCGAGCCCTACGCCAGTTTTCCCATATCCGTTTCCGTTATAGAGCATGAAAAGTTTACCCATCCGCTCAAACACGCACGGGTACGCCATCATCTCCGAATCCCAGCCGGCCGGCGACACATCGATCCCCACTTGCGCGTCTTTCCGCTCCCAAATCACGCCGTCCAGGGACTCCGCATACCCAATACGGTACGCAGGCGCTCGATAGGCGTACCACATCCGGTATCCCACGGCACCTCGCAAGACACAGGGGCGGGAGACCGCGTATTCACCTGGGTGCTGCAGCGGGATTGCCACGTGATCCGGCCGCCGCCATACGATCCCGTCAACGGATTCGGCGTATTTTATGACGTGCAGCATATCGGTCGGAGTGGCCCCCCACGTGAGGTTGGACCCATACCACATCCGCCACAGGCCGCCATCCTTCAAAACCCAAGGGTACGATAGCGAGAAGGGGTCACCCGTACTTCGGTCCACGATAGGCACGTTCAGGAATCTCTCAAAGTCATCGCGTCCAGGGCGGCGGACAGCGAGTCCGATACTATTGCGCCAAGGAACCGTCACCCCCAGGTTCCACCCGACATAATACAGATACAGGTTCCCCGCCTGCTCTACCACGCTGCCAACCGAAGCCCCGCTGTCGTCATAGAGGCCCCGCTCTCCGGGTCCGAGAACCGGCGCAGAACATACCCGGAGGGTACCGGCGGGATCCTCCAAGCGGAAATCGAAGAATGCTACACTGGAGCGGTTTTGCGCGTCACGGCAACTGAAATAGACGCGAACTCCGACGCCCTCCCCCGGCTCGACCGTGGGGTTTGAGGCATGGGAGACCATCCAGTCCGCGTGTCGACCCGGGCAGAAGATTCGCCCGAGTTTTCTCCAGCGCATGCGTTCCCGCTTAGATGTCAATCTTGTCACTCGGCTTGGAAAAGAGCTCTGCCCGCTTGGCGAGATATACGCTCTTTTCCTCGGTATCTTTCATGATGACCGCCCCCGCACCGATCACCGTCTCCGCTGCGATCGTGAGCCCGTTGCGTAGGGTGGCGTTCACCCCAACGAAACAGTAAGGGTGAATGTGCACACGCCCAGAAATGACCACATGTGACGCGATGAAACAATGATCCTCGATGATTGAGTCATGGCCGATGTGATTACCGCTCCACAGTGTGACGTTGCTGCCAATCTTCACGAAGGGCTGGACGGTGTTGTCCTCCAGAACGAAGCAATTGTCACCGATAGGGAGGTCGGTTAGGAATGAGCACTTTGTACTGACGTAGCTCATAAGTTCATAGCCACGCTCCTTAGCCTGATAGTACTTGGACGCTCGGACCTTGTTGGTCTTCGCGTAGCTCATGGCAACAAACATCTTGAAGCGTCCTGGCGGAAACCGGGACGTGACCTCCTCGAAGTCCACCAACGGCAGATCGAGGAAGGTGTCCGCCTGACGATACGCCCGGTCGACCGTAAAGCCTGCAATATCGTGCTTCGAGTCGTGGGAAAAGTAGTAATGGGCAATCTTCCCTATATCCCCCGCACCGAAAATGACAACTTCGGCCACGGCGTGCTCCTCTCTACAGTTTCACCACAATTGTAAATTCGTATAACGGATAGTCGTGCAGTAACGACACCTTTCGCGAATAGCGCCGCTTGCAGTGATCAAACCAGAAGAGCGGGTCTGCATAGAACAGATCTTGGCGCATGCGGTCCGCATCCGCGTAGGTAGTCAACGCGTTAAACGCGAAGCCTTGCCGGCTCAGGAAGGCCAACCGATCCACGAGGCGCAGCATGTACGCCTTCCACTCGTCGTCGGAGAACCCGAGCCTCACGTTGAAGATCCCGCTTGCCACACTGAAGTCTGCAGGGGCAAGCCGGGACTCCTCGGCGAAGAACTCGCACCAGGGTTGTCCCGCGTGCAGCGTTGCCGCCTGGGCGATCATGGCCTCGGAAACGTCGTAACCTGTATAGCGGCCGGTCAGTCCGCGGGATGCCAAATGATCCGCCAGCGCGCCGTAACCGCAACCATAGTCATTTATGGAAAAGCTCGCGCTTGAACCGCACACCTGCAAGAGCATCTGGAAGCGGAGAGTCTGGGACTCCGAAGAATTCCAATCCACGCCCTTCGCCGTTGGCCCGTAGTCGCGTAGCCTCCTCGTGTAGTACGCTGCCACGTCGTGGAGGATGTTCTCCATGACCGGAATCACTCCTCCTTTTCGTGCTGGAAATGCTTCCGGATGATCGTGTACGGGCGCCGTTTGGTCTCCATGAAGATCTTGGAGAGGTAGATCCCGATGATGCCGAGGCAAAAGATCGTCAGACCGCCGAGCATCCACACGGAGACGATCAGCGATGGCCATCCTGCCAGCAAATGGCCGAAGGCCAGCCAGCGCACCACAAGATACGTCGCAGCGCCTCCGGACAAGACAGAGATGATGCATCCGAGATAGAAGATCAGGACCAGGGGCTTGGCCCCGATCCGCTCGACCGGTCCTTC
>DAIUKN010000172.1:0-6004 GCA_036848195.1 Bacteroidota bacterium | reverse complement strand
GAGGATCGGATTTCTCCGCATCGCTCTACGGAGCCGCATTGAATGCCCGGGAGATTGAGATCTGGACCGACGTGGATGGCGTCATGACCGCCGATCCGCGCAAGGTGGAGAAGGCCTTTTCCATCCCCCGCATGACCTTCGAAGAAGCCATGGAAATGTCCCACTTCGGAGCCAAGGTCATCCATCCCCCGACGATGCAGCCTGTACTGGAGAAGAACATCCCTCTCCGGATCAAGAACACCTTCCATCCGGAGTTCCCGGGAACGCTCATTGGAAGACGTGACACGTCGGGCAAATTCGCGATCAAGGGAATCTCCTCCATCGACGAGATCTCGCTTCTCCGCGTCCAGGGAAGCGGCATGGTCGGCATTGCCGGAATCGGGAGGCGCATTTTCAGCGCACTGGCAACGAAGGAGATCAATGTCCTGATGGTCACGCAGGCATCGTCCGAGTACTCCCTCTGCTTTGCCGTCCTCCCTCAATTCGCGCACGCGGCGAAACACCTCATTGAGGAAGAGCTGCGATACGAAATGAAGGATCGCCAGATCGACGGGGTTTTGATTGAACCGGACCTTTCTGCGGTCGCGATCGTCGGCGAGAACATGCGGAAGACGACCGGCATATCCGGGAAGCTCTTCCAGGCACTGGGGAAGAACGGCATCAACGTCGTTGCCATCGCCCAGGGATCTTCGGAGCTGAACATCTCCACCGTGGTGGCCAAGGCGGATGAAGCCAAGGCCCTGAACGCATTGCATGATGCCTTTTTCCTCTCGGGGACGAAATCGGTGCATCTCTTCATCGTGGGGACAGGCCTTATCGGAGGGACGCTCCTGAAGCAGATTGCCCAGCAGCGTCAGGTGCTGCTCCACTCTCAGTCTCTCGATGTCCGGGTCCAGGCGATCGCCAACAGCCGGTCGATGCTTTTCGACGGGGCCATCTCCCGGGACTGGCGTGAGAAACTGGCCGCGGGAGGGACGGCCATGAACCTGCATGAGTTTGTTCGCCGGATGAAAGCGATGAACATGCCAAACAGCGTTTTTGTTGATTGCACGGCAAGCGATCTGCTGGTGACGAAATACGCCGAGATCCTGGAATCGAGCATCTCCATCGTAACTCCGAACAAGAAGGCAAATGCCGGCAAAAACTCTCTGTACGAGAGGCTACACCGGACGGCTTTGAAACATGACGTCCGTTTCCTGTATGAGACTAACGTCGGTGCCGGTCTCCCGATCATCAACACGATCAACGACCTTGTGGCCGGCGGCGACCGGATCGAGCGGATCGACGGGGTGCTCTCGGGAACCATCAGCTATCTCTTCAACTCCTTTACACGAGACCGATCGTTCAGCGAGATCGTCATGGAGGCAAAGGAGCGCGGCTACACCGAGCCGGACCCGCGCGACGATCTGAACGGCCTCGACGTCGGAAGGAAACTTCTGATTCTCGCCAGAGAGTCGGGGCATCCGCTCGAGTTCAGAAACATCCGGGTCAAGTCGCTGATTCCCCCTCCTCTCCTCAGGAAGAGTTCGGTCGGCCAGTTCCTGAAAGATCTGCGGAGTGTTGATGCGTCGTATGCACAAGTTCGTGACACTGCGGCGGCCGAGGGAAAGGTCCTCAGGTATGTGGCCTCCTTCGTCGCGGGAAAGGCCGAGGTCTCGCTCCAGCGCGTCGGTCCGGAACATCCCTGCTACGCCCTTTCCGGAAGCGATATCATCATCGCTCTGACGACAACCAACTGCCGTGACCATCCGATTGTGATCAAAGGGCCTGGGGCCGGCGCAGACGTGACAGCGACCGGGGTGTTCGCCGACATCATCAGAATCGCTCATCACCAGAGTTGATATGGAAATCACGGCATTCGCCCCCGCATCTGTCTCCAATGTCGCCTGCGGCTTCGACATCATGGGATTTGCGCTTGAGCGGCCGGGAGACACGGTCACGGTGCGGTTCAGCAGGTCTCCTGGCGTGACCATCCGATCCATCTCGGGGAACGCATCTCCGCTGCCGATGGATCCGGCACGAAACACGGCCGGCGCGCCGGTGATAGCGATGCTGAAGCAGTGCGGAACAAGCGCCGGGGTGGAAATCGACATTCATAAGGGGCTCCCCTCCGGGAGCGGCATCGGTTCAAGCGCCGCCAGTGCCGTTGCAGCCGCCGTTGCGTGCAATGCCCTGCTCGGCGCCGGCTTCTCGAGGGACGAACTTCTGGCCTTTGCCATTGAAGGGGAGAAGATCGCCAGTGAAGCCGTTCATGTGGACAACCTCTCGCCCTGCCTCTGGGGCGGATTCGTCCTGGTCCGGGGGTACAACCCCATCGACATCGTGCCGATCCCCGTCCCGGAAGGTCTCTGGTGCACGATCGTCAACCCCCATTTGGAGATCCAGACAAAGGAATCGCGCAGGATGCTCCCGAAGACCATTCCCATGGCCGACGTCATCACCCAGACCGGCAACGCAGCCGGCCTCATCGCCGGCCTGATGTCCGGCGACTTCGGATTGATCGGCAGGTCGCTGCGCGATGTCATCGCGGAGCCCGTGCGGCAGCATTTCATTCCCGGTTTCACGGAGATGAAGGAAGCCGCTCTCCGTGAAGGAGCTCTCGGGTGCAGCATCTCGGGCTCCGGCCCTTCACTCTTCGCGCTCACCTCATCACAGGCGAGCGCTTCGAACGTCGGCGCCGCAATGGCAAAAGTCCTGGACATCATCAGCTGCCCCCATTCCGTCATCGTCTCCCCCATCAGCCGTACCGGGGCACGGGTCGTTACCTCAGAAAACCATGAGACTCTACAGCACAAATGACCCCGGCCTTACGGTCTCCTTCCGCGAAGCCGTTGTTCGCGGAATCGCGGACGATGGCGGTCTCTTTATGCCCGCGACGATCCCCGTCCTTCCACCGGGATTCTTCGACTCCATCGGGTCCCTTTCATTCCCGGAGATCTCATTCCTCATAGCCCAGCGGCTGCTCGAGCAGGAGATTCCGGACGACGCTCTCCGGTCCATCGTGGAGGAGTCGCTCACGTTCCCCGTACCGCTGCATAGTCTCGATAACCGGACCTTTGTTCTCGAGCTCTTCCACGGACCGACGCTTGCCTTCAAGGATTTCGGCGCGCGATTCATGGCCCGAACGCTGGCCTACCTGCACCGGCAGGAAAGAACGGAGACCACGATTCTCGTCGCAACTTCCGGCGACACCGGGAGCGCGGTGGCCCACGGGTTCCACAACGTGGAGGGAATGACTGTCGTGCTGCTGTATCCTTCGGGGAGGGTCAGCGCCATTCAAGAGTTGCAGCTGACAACATTGGAAGGAAATGTCACCGCGCTCGAGATTGAAGGAACGTTTGACGATTGCCAGCGGCTGGTCAAGCAGGCGTTCGCGGACAAGGAATTGTCATCCAGAAGAAGATTCACATCAGCGAACTCCATCAACGTCGGCCGCCTGCTTCCACAGTCATTCTATTATTTCAACGCTTTCGCCCGGTTGCCCGACCGGAAAATTCCCCTGGTGTTTGCCGTTCCAAGCGGCAATCTTGGAAACCTGACCGCCGGGCTGATCGCGTGGAAGATGGGACTTCCCGTCGAACGGTTCATCGCAGCAACGAACGTGAATGATGTGCTCCCGAGGTTCCTTGAAACCGGCTCATATGCACCGGCCCGTGCCGTGGCCACACTCTCAAACGCCATGGATGTCGGGAACCCCGGCAATTTCTCCCGGATCCTCGCACTGTTCGACGGAAGCCTTCCTGCGATCCGCGGGATCCTTTCTTCAGCGTCGTTTTCCGATGATGAAACGCGTAGTGCCATCCAGGAGGTGTTCCGGCAATACGGGTATATCATGGATCCCCACGGGGCCGTGGCGTACGCAGCGCTCCAACGCTTTACCCACAGCGCGTCAACTCAGCAAGCGATCATCCTGGAAACCGCGCACCCGGCCAAATTCCCGGATGTGTACGACGCCACAATGAAACAGCGTTTTGAGGTTCCCGACCGCCTTCAGGCACTGATCCGGGGCACGAAGCGGTCGGTTCGACTTTCCGCCAGATTCGAGGACCTCAAGGCATATCTCCTGAGTTCATAAACTGAAGGGAAGGACATGAATATCTCGGACACCCGCATTGCGATCCTTGGAACGGGCAACATCGGTTCCGCCATTGCCCGCGGACTGGTCAGCGCCAGCCTCCTCCCAGCCGGGAGGATCTCGCTCACACGTAGGAAGGCGGAGGGTCTGAGCGAATTCAAACGGGACGGATATCTGGTCGGGACGGACAACGCGGAAGCGCTCCGCAATGCCGATCTCGCCATTCTTGCGGTGACCCCACAGCAGTTGAACGCGCTTCTGGCGGAAATCAAAGGCCTCTTGGACCCACGCCATCACACCGTGGTCTCAGTCGTTTCCGGCGCAACCATTGCAGAGATCCGGCATCAACTGGGCCGCGAGCTCTCGATCATCCGGGCGATGCCGAACACGGCGATTGCGATACGGGAGTCGATGACGTGCCTGAGCACCGACAACGGCAACCCGGGTGCGCTTGCTCTGGTGAAGACCATCTTCGATTCGCTCGGAAAGTCGCTCGTCATCGATGAAGCGCTCATGGTCCCGGCGACTGCGCTGTGCGCATGCGGGATCGCATTCTTCCTCAGGTGCATCAGGGCGGCGTCACAGGGTGGGATCGAGATCGGATTTCATGCGGAGGAGGCGTTGCTGATGGCGGCACAAACAGCGAGGGGCGCGGCTTCACTTCTCGCCGGTGCGGGCAACCATCCCGAACGAGAGGTGGATAAGGTCACGACTCCGCAGGGGTGCACCATCGCGGGATTGAACCAGATGGAGCACTATGGATTCAGCTCTGCGTTGATCAGGGGAATTGTGACTTCAGCGGAGAAGGCCGCGGTCCTCTACGCACCGAAAGAGCAGAAACACAACCCGGAGGCCTGACATCGACCTCCGTCATGCGACAGAGGCACCCAGGCGCCTCAGGCGCATCGACACGGTGCGGAACCTCGGGAAAATCCCTCCAATCACGTATACCCGAATCAGGTACCACCAGAAACTTTTTTCCACCAGCGCGGGATCGATCTCTCGCTCGATCTCCTTCTGCTTGGCCGGCGTTTCACTCCAGTGGATGCCCGGGTGCTCGTGATGAATCGTATGGTACCCGTTGTTGAACAACATCGTGTTGAGCAATCCGACAAAGTTCCGTGAGTGATTGTAGCGCGACTCCTCATCGGCGTGGACATGCTGAACGTAATTGAAGATCAGCACGCTGAAGAGGGAAACCTGGTCCGGAATGATGATGAAGAGCAGAGCTTTCTTCCAGTCCAGCCACAGTGCCCCGGCGTAGAAAAGCCCGAGGACGGCATATTGCGAGATGGCCAGCCAAAATTTGGTTTTGTTCGTCCGCCACAGATTGGCGAGGTAGTCTCGTATCGGCCGCTGCTGGAAATAGCTGCTGACCGAGGGGTAGGAGACCAGCGTGAGAATGTTGTTCGCCTCGCTGACGCGGTAGGTGATGGTGTAGTCACCTTTCCGGTTGTTGAATTTGTGGTGGTTGGAATTGTGCGTCGGGATCCAGGCGAACGTGGGGAAGCCGTAGAACAGCGTGATCCAGTAATCCATCACGATGTTCATGAAGCGGTAGCGCCAGATCGGCAGATGATTATGATTGTGCGCAATCACCGACACCGAGACTGCCATGAACAGGCAGAGGACAAAGAGGAACGGATTGAACGACGGGAGATTCCATTGGATGAACAGCAGCGCGGTGGTCAGGAGCATGTACGCAACGGTGCGGCGGTCAGCGGCGTAGCGCAGGAGTTGAGGCATAGGCAAGCCCTTTTGTGAATGAACGATCTTCTCTATCATACGCTTTTATCCGGCTAACAACAATGGGAGAACCATGAATAACTTCGCGAGAAGGTACACGGGATACCTCTTCTTGACCCTTTGCCTGTCCGGCACGGTGCGGGCTGGCGAGGAATGCACGACGGCCGTGATCACCGGACGGGC
>DAIUKN010000171.1:0-6049 GCA_036848195.1 Bacteroidota bacterium | reverse complement strand
GCGAAATCACAATCAACAAGAAGCCGATAAAAAACGAGGGGCGGTTTCGCATCACGTCGCCGCACGCCGACAACAATTATGAGTCCCTGATTTCTCCCGTACAGATGGACAAGGAGGGGAACAATATTCTCGAGGTACGGTTCGCGTACCCCGGGTATCGCGCGTTCGAAATCAGCGCGATGGCCCAAGTGCCCATCATCCGAAAGAATTGAGGCGGCCCACCCATGACGAAACGAACAGCGATGATCATTGTCGCCCTGGTTGTTCTTGTAGCGGCGGCGCTCTATTACTTCCTTGTACGGCCGGATCTGTCGGGGGAAATCGTCATTCCGTACATCGCCCACCAGAAGCCGGCCATCGACCCGCACCTCCCAAGCTCCAACGCACTCTCGGACAAGTTGGACGAGGTGCAGTTCGACGGACTGTTCAACCTCTCCGCCAACCCGAGCGGCGTGGTCTACGAGGAGGGCCTCGGTGAGCTCCTGGGCGTCGACAAGGAGAACGTTGTTTCTATCCGTCTTAAGACGAACAAGAAGTGGCACGACAGCTTCCCGGTCGTCGTGCAGGACGACAAGATGACAGTCAGCAAGGGGCCGGGTCATTTCTTCTCGGCCAAGGATCTGAATTTCACACTGAAGCGAATTCAGAGCCTCGGCAGCCTCTCGCCGGACTACATCCTGGTCTCACAAGCCGTCGATAACTTCGCATTTGAGGGACCTGACACGCAGAACGTCGTGAGGTTCAAGTTCCGCGCCGACCGGATCTGGAAGGAGGCCGACATCAAGGAAGTCCTCTCGTTCAAAATGCTTCCGGCCACCGCCGAGATGAATGAGCTGAACTACCGGATAGGAACAGGGGCTTACCTAAGTCTCCCGCCGAAGGAGGGTGTCTCGAATTACTTCAGAACCCCGGGAGGGCTCGCAAAGATTCCGAATATCAACCTGGCCCCCTTCATCGATAACAGTACCTATCCGACGGAGATGAAGAACGGTTCCATCAACGTCATGCTGGAAACTCCGTTCGGCAGCCTGTCGCCCATCCTGGAAAAACGCGAACGGTTTTTCACCAAGTCGAATATCAGCACCGCCTTCTTCGCGCTCCTCTTCAACGTGGAACGACTGAACCGTGAACAGCGGCGGGAACTCCGGAAGCTGATCAGCGCCCGGGACGTTGTGGACCGTTTCTTCAGGGTGAACACCCCGCAGCAGCGGAACATCGTCGACTACAAGGGGAACAGGAACAACTTCACCGACTACATCAACCACAGCATCTTTCCGTCGACATCATATTACATCGAAGAGAAAATCATCGAGCCGCCTGCGGAAGAGGGATCAGCGAACGTGTCGGTGCTGCCGGACACGGTCCGGATTCAGGCCTGTCTGAACTATGGTTTCCGTGAAGAGTACGGGGAATTGATCACCATTCTGAATACCCCGGGGCTTTTCGAGAATCGGCTGCGGGTTACGGCGGTCACGAATGAAGAGCTGAAGAAGGGAAATTACGACGCCGTGTTGATTGCGTTCAGCGGCTACCGGAGCAATTTTCTCTTCGATCTGTATGACATCATCCTTCGCGATCCCGACCTTGAGACCTACAAGATCAATCTCATGACCGCCCAGGACCCGCGCGGGGTCGTGAGTGTGAGCCCGATATCGCTGCAACCGGAGAAGAACTTCTTCAGGCTGGATGCCGAACGGAACCCGGTGGAGCGCGACGATATCCTTGAGCTTCTCAAGGATGTCTACGGATTCATGTCCACGCGCCAGGTTGGCGACAAACAGGAGTTTGCACGCCGTGTCGATGAGATCGAACGGAAGATGTGCCTTGGCAAATGGCTCTTCTCGCTTCCGTCGCTTGCCTATTTCAGCACGCAGTTTGACAGCACGAGCATTGACCTGTACGGCGTCGCCTCCCAGCTCTCGACGATCAAAAAATGGAAGGAGCAGGGAACGAAATAGTGCTTGTGCGATTTCATGATTAGGGTGCCCATTGTTCTGATTCTCGCGCTCTTTGTCGGGCTGTTGCGGGGGGCAACGGCGAAGGCAGGGAGTGGCGCAGATCAGTTTCTGGTCGTGGAACGCCCCGCGCACCTGATGATTCTCAATCAGTATCAGCAGAACCTCAATCCGCGGGAGCTCGCCCTGTTCCAGCCATTTTCCCCGCTTAAAATCCTCAGAACGCGCGATCTTCTCGGAGACGGTTTCACTCCCTGCATGCGGGTCGAATTGGAGGGGGTGGAATACTACCTGATCCGTGAAACCGACGGCCGCTTAGCCGGAGAGGGTCGTGCCGGTAGGCAACGGCTCTACCAGGGCCTGGCACTTCCGTATGATACCGTTCGGGTGGTTTCCGGCGGCCTCCGTTTTGTCGGGGCCGATGGGAGCGGGGAGAGGTTCGTGCGGGCCGGCGAGATGTTGATCAGGGTCTTTTCCTCCGCCGGAATGACCTATGTCAAACGGGCCGGCCCTCAGAAGGTATACGGGTGGGTGACGCTCATGGCATCCGGGGCGCAGAGGGACTGGAGCGTGCAACGTCATGTCCCCGTTGCAGAAACCACCATCCCCGGTCAAGTGAGAGACAGCGTGCAGGCTGTGATTACCCGGACCAACACTCTGCTGGCAAATCTCTTTGCCTACTTCCGGAGCAGAACAGGCCGAGCCAGGGAGACCCCGCGATGGCAGATGGAAACCTCTCCGGCCGCGATACGATGCACCCTTCATGGCGGCTCGCCCGACCACGACTTCCCCGAAAGCACCCGGTACCTTGTGAGAGACCTTGAAACCTTGGTACTGGGAACAAACCTCGGGGTATTCCGGTCCGCCGGAAACATAGAGATACGGCCACGATAGCATGCGACGGGAGCTCCTTGAACATATCGGAAGCATCGCTTTTGTCACGATCGTTTTCTCCCTCATTGTCCTCTTCCTGAAAGACCAGGAAACGTCGGACCGCCAGGCCCGCGCCGAGGCGGTTGAACCGTACCTCCGTCTCCCCTTTGTGGATTTCGGCAACCCGCGCGATCGGGCCTTATTCGGTGAGACACTCGACCTGTTTCGGCCTGGCTCCCGCGCGGCAAACGACTCGCTGATGAAGGCCATCGAGTCCTATCGCCAGGCGCTCTTCACGGATCCTGGAATGAAAACCGGCGGCGGCGACCACGGGCTTTCGTGGCCTGTACTCCAACGTCTTTCCGGGATGTACATCCAGTTCATTTTCGTTTACGCAATCGTGCTGGGTCTAACATTCTTTGCCGCCCAGACTCTGGCCATGATCAGGTTTGTACGGATGAAGCAGGGGAGGGGTTCCTCTTGGACAGAATTTCTTGCGCGGGCGAGAGCGTGGAGTCATCCGACGGCTGACGGCAAGAGGAGAATCGGCGCCATGCGTGTCGTCGTCCCGCTCGTCAAGGCCCTCGCGAAAGGGGTTGCCTATGCGGTGCTGTTTTCTCCCGCCTATGTCATTGGCTATGCGCTCAGAGCCAACATCGAGATCGACTCTGTTCTTTTCATGATTCTCCTCGGAACTGTTTCGAACGGCCTGCTGGTCAACTATGCGAACAAGTTCTACACACTCCTCGTGGCGGAAAGCAGAAAGGGATACGTTGAGACGGCCCTTGTCAAGAACCTGAGCGGTGTCTATACGTGGGACGCTCCCGGAGGCGTTTCCTACCGGTCGCTGGTTCGCATTCCCCGCCGGTTTCCGGGCCACGTGTTCGAGCACATCTACCTCAACGCGCGCTACCAGTATTTCCCGACGCTGAAGGAGCAGGCCTCGTTCCTGATCACGGGCCTCATTATTATCGAGATGGCGCTGAACATCCAGGGGCATCTCTGCTATGAGCTGCTGCAGAATATCCTCTACAGACGTTACGACGTTGCACTGACGATTATTCTCGGGATCTTCCTGCTCGTGAAGGTGACAGAAATCCTTGTCGATGTGCGCCAACACCGGAAGGAACTTCGGTTTGAAAACCGCGGCTGACGCGATGTCGCATGTCCGGCTGAGGCTCCTTTCACAGCAGCACACGCGCTGGGCCCTCCTCTGGTTGGCGGGGATGGGCCTCCTCTGGGTATGGGATCTGCTGTTTCTTAATCGTCCAGCGCTGGCTCAGATCCAGACTGCCCTCTTCAACTCGCTCACCGGTGGTCTCCTGGTTGTCCTCTTCTCGATGGTCCTTGGATGGTCAGCCGCTCTCGGACTTCACTACGTTGAGCAGAGGGGAAATAGATTGGCCTATCTCCTTCTGACGTTTGGCCTCAATCTCGTGCGTTCCCTGCCGCAGATCATCGGCATTCTACTGGGGTATGTTGTGCTCACCACCCTGATCCTCCAGGATGTCCTGCGAGCACAATTCCTTCAATTGTCTTCCATGTCTCTTGTGGTGAGCCTGTTTGTTTTCCTGGAGGTGGCGGACCTCATTCGTGAACGGATCGGGCACTACAAGGCGCTTGACTTTTTTGATGCCATGCTCTGCTGCGGGATCAAGGAAAGCCGCATCATCAACACGGAAATCCTGCTGAAGAACAGCCTGGCGCACCTCGTCCACAAGGCCGTTGCGGTCTTCGGGATGGCGATCTTTCTCCAGTGCAGCATCGACTTTATCATATCCGTGGGGCTTTCGACGGAAGTGAGCTCGACCAACTTCCCGGCGACTCTCGGAAGCCTCCTGGCACGCATGGACAGCAAGCAGGATATCCTGGCCATCGGCATGGCCATTTCGGATCCAATCTACATTACGGTGCTTGCCTTCCGGCACCTGCAGGGTCTCAACATCGCGTTCATCATCGTGTTCACTCTCGTCTGCGGATACAAGATCGCAAACGGACTCGTCCGCCGGTATCATCTTTGAAAGTTATGAACAGGATCTCGTCCGCAATAAAGATAGCTGCAGAGGGGAAGGTCATCGTGGATATTCCGGACTTCTCACTGGAACGCGATCACGTCACGTTCCTCCTTGGTGAGTCCGGGATCGGCAAGTCGCTCGCCTCCAGGGCGCTCTACGGATTGCTTGATCCTCTGGATCTTACGGTGACGGTTGATGGACAGGCGTATCCAGAATACATCGGCAGCGAGAAAGTCCGGGTACTCCAGGAAGAGAGTTTTTTTGTTTTCCAGGAGCCATCGTCACATCTGAATCCGATGATGACTCTCGGCGATCAATTGAGGGAGGGGTCCCTTGCACGCGCCACAGACCGGGCTGATGTGCTCCGGGCTCTATGGGAGGGGTCAACTCAACGTGATATTGACTCCATCCTCGCGGTTTACCCCAAGCCCTATCGCCCCAGCGGGGGAGAGAAGCAGCGGATCCTGCTTGCGATGGCGTTGGAGAAGATCGATATGCTGCCGCCGGTGAACGACCGTTCGTCTGAGGTGCTCTTCGTCTTTGACGAGCCGAGCGGGAGTCTGGACAATCATTTTCGGGATCTCTTCCTGGATCTTCTCTTCGACCGTTTTCGCCGGAGGCCGTTTACGTCGCTGGTGATCACGCATGACTATTCGATGATCAGCAGTGTCACGGAGGCCTACCATGATATCATCGACCGGGTCGATTTCCGGGAGCTTGCACGCCGACAGGGAAGGCTGGCGATGAACGACTTCGAGCCCCGGACCTACACAGGATGGGTCGCAGGGTTGCGGCGCTCCGCTGAGGGTGCTCCTGCTGATTCATCCCGTGACCCGGTATTGACTGTCGAGCCGTACCTTGAGGTGTTCGGCCGTAGGCTGGTTGTTACAGAGGACCCGGAGGGAAAGGAACCCGCGCGGCTGATGGTTTCCCCGGGGACATTGGTCTACCTTAAAGCTCCGAGCGGCACCGGCAAGACTACGCTCGTGAAAAGGGTGATGGGCCTCATCCCGGGAGGGAGGTTCGAGGCAAAGCTCAAAGATATCCGCCTGACGGGTGTGACTCCCCGGAAGTTCTGGCATGAACGGATCTGGGGAAGAGCCATGACGATGGTCTTCCAGCATGCCGACGAAGCACTCAACATACACTCGACGATGCGTGAGACACTTCTCGGTCTCCCCTTGCGCAGGCCTCTTGATACGGACC
>DAIUKN010000170.1:0-6095 GCA_036848195.1 Bacteroidota bacterium | reverse complement strand
CTTCCCTTTTCCAGATATACGCTGAACAGTCTCATCGTGGCCTCCTCTACGACGATCCTGACGCTTATCATCGGAAGTCTGGCGGCGTTTGCCTTCTCCAGGTTCCACTTTGCGGGGAAGAATGTGTTCCTCCTTGTTCTTCTGTTGTCACAGATGTTGCCGGGAGCCTCGGTGATCATACCGCTGTTCCAACTGCTGCAAAGGATCGGGCTCTATGATACGCACCTCGGGCTGATACTCGTCCATACAGCGCTTCTTCTTCCCTTTGTCATCTGGCTCCTCTACGGCTTCTTCATCGGCATCCCCGGGGATGTGGAAGACGCTGCGTTGATCGACGGTTGCTCCCGGATGCAATCGCTCTGGAGAGTCATACTGCCTCTGGCACTCCCTGGCATTGGGGCGACGGCCCTGTTTGCCTTCCTCGGGTCGTGGAATGAATTCTTCTTCGCGCTCCTGCTGACGTCGTCCGATTCCACAAAGACGATCCCCGTGGGGATAGGCCTCTTTGTCGGCGAGTATCTGGACGTCTGGAATCAGATGTCTGCGGCCGCAGTGCTCTTCAGTCTGCCTCCGTTGATACTCTTCATGGTGACGCGAAAAACATTTGTCAAGGGGTTGGTTGCCGGGGCAGGCAGATGAGTGCAGGAATCCGGCATCGGGAGCGCGAGAGCGTTGGAGAACAATTCCGTTTTAGGAGAAACAAACGTGACTGAACGGGAACGATGAACTCGATGGAATTGAAAATACTTTTGGAGAAGATCTCTCATGTCCGGGTCGGGATCGTGGGAGATTTCTGTCTCGACGTGTACCTGCTTCTGGAACCGGGTGCATCCGAACCGTCGCTAGAAACGGGCCTCTCAACGCGACCGGTTCGTTCACATCGCTACTCGCTGGGGGGAGCGGGCAATGTGGCCAGCAACCTGCAAGCCATGGGGGTAAAAAGTGTTTCGGTGTTCGGCGTTATCGGCCAGGATCCCTTTGGCGAAGAAATGCGGCGACTCTTCTCCGCCAAAACGATGGACACCTCGGGCTTGCTTGTCCAGAGGGAGCAGTGGGAGACACATGCGTACATGAAGCCATATGAACGGGAGCAGGAGCAGCATCGCTTCGACTTCGGCGTTTTCAATCAGCTCCACGGATCGACGTCCCGATTGCTCCTGGAGAAGCTCGCTTCCGCTCTCCCTGCATTGGATATCATCATCATTAATGAGCAGGTCACCCACGGCATCCATTCGAAGGATTTCCGTGACGCGCTCAGCGCCATGGTTTTGAGGCAGGGGAGGATGAGTTTCATCGCAGACTCCCGCCACTATCCGGACGAATATGGCGGGACCATCCGCAAGGTGAACATACAGCAGGCGGCGGAGCTCTTCGGCAAGGACCCGGCAGATACGCGGGCAAGCAAGGAGATCGCCCGTTCCCTCTACGAGCGGTGGGGGAATACCCTGTTCATGACGAGAGGAAAAGATGGTTGTATCGTGTGCGACAGTCATGGCCTCCATGAGGTACCGGGGCTCCTTATACTTTCTCCTGTGGATCCCGTGGGGGCCGGGGACAGCATGCTTGCCGGCATTGCCGCGGCGCTGGCTGCGGGTGCTGGAGCGTTTCAGGCGGCAGAGCTGGGGAGTCTTGTGGCAGGGGTGACCGTGCAGAAGCTGATGCAGACAGGGACTGCCACACCTGACGAAATCCTGAGGCTCGGAGCTGATCCCGACCGACGCTACCGCCCGGATCTTGCCCGCCGGCATCTCGATGCCGTCTTTCACCAGGATACTGAAATTGAAATCGTTAGTGAACTTCCCCGCCGGCGGCGGTTCACCCATGTGATTTTTGATCATGATGGCACGCTCTCTACGCTCCGGCAGGGATGGGAGCAGATCATGGAGCCCATGATGGTGCGCGCCATCTTGGGAAAGAATGAGCGTGAAGCGGATCAGGGGCTGCATGATCATATAGTGGCAGCAGTGCGTGATTATATCGACAAGACCACCGGCATCCAGACGCTGGCCCAGATGAGGGGGCTCGTAAACCTGGTCAGAAGATTCAAATGCGTGCCGGAGTCTGATATCCTGGATGAAATTGGCTACAAGACAAAGTACAACGAGCAGCTCTCCGCCATGGTGAACGCAAGGATCTGCAAACTTGAGAGGGGGGACCTCACCGTCGAGGATTTCACCATAAAGAGAGCGGTTGAATTCCTGCATGCCCTTCACAGCAAAGGGGTCCGGCTCTATCTGGCCAGCGGGACCGACCAGGAGGATGTTGAACGGGAGGCACACATCCTGGGATATAACATCCTCTTTGAAAACCGGATCTATGGAGCGGTGGGGGACATCGCGAAGGAAGCCAAGCGCATGGTGCTCGAACGGATCCTCTCCGATCTCGCCGACGAGGCGCCGGAGAGGATCCTGACCATCGGCGACGGGCCAGTGGAAATCCGTGAAACACACAAGAAGGGGGGCTACACGGTCGGCGTTGCAAGCGATGAGATTCGCCGCTACGGTCTCAGCTTATCCAAACGGGCAAGACTGATCGAGGCAGGCGCCGATCTGATTGTCCCTGACTATTCCCAGATGGCGCACCTCCTACGCCTCCTAGTCGGAGAGTGACGACGGAAGGGCGTGAAGCAGCGCGTAATGACTTCCTTTTCCACCAATATGACTTCTCACGGGTGCTGACATGAACGAAGAATCGTCAAGAAGGAAGGGAAAGAGAACATCAAAAAGCCGGTGGAAGCGCATTATCGCGCTCCTATTCCTCGTGCTGCTGGTTCTCAACATCTACGTCTTCCTCGCACGCGAGTGGGAATCCTCGTTCGTCCCCTCTTCCTACGCCACCCTCTATTATCCGCTCGACGTCCCGACCATACGGGAATGGAAGCTTCTGGAGCGTAATCGCCTCCAGCTGAACATCGCATGCACAGCTGAAGTGCGGGAGTGGAGGATCCTCACGGACGGAGGGAAGGAGCAATCCGGAACAGGCATGCGGCCTTCTTTTTCGATCGACACGACGTTCAGTGAACTTCACACCTACCGCCTCATCCCGGTTCCCGAAGGGGTCTGCCCGGCGATCGAGATCTCCATTCGCTTCTACTCCAAGGAGTTCTATGGATCACTCGGTATGGAGCGCCCTGACGTCTATGTGGTCCGCGCAGACGTACCATGCGGCGATTTCGAACAATATTCGGTGGCCGACTGGACCGACGACTACCGGTACGTGGGAGAGGAGTCACTGGCCGAAGCGGACCGTCTTCTGCGCGAAGTGGTGGGGATCCGCAAAACGGACCACACATTCGTTCGTATGGAGAAACTGGTCCGTTTTCTCCGGATCAAGCTGAAGGACTCCGGCGGAGTCCCGAAGGATGACGAACGCTGGATGAATCCGTGGATTCTCTACAACGAGATGGTCAACGGGACGGGGAAGGGTTGGTGTACGCAGAACGCGCAGGTACTGGTGTTCTGGGCGAACCGTGCGGGGATCCCGACCCGTTTCGTGTTTGGCGCGCGGACGGAGGACAATACGATTTCATACACCGGGCATTCATGGGCCGAATCATACGTCAAGGAACAGAATCGATGGGGCTTCGTGGATCTTACCCAGGGGCAGAGCTTCATCACCGACAGGGAGGGCCAGGTTCTCAACACGGCCGAATTGTTCCACCTGAACCAGCACAACGCGTTCGACAGCACGTATGTCCGGATCTACGTCGATCGTGCGTGGGAGGGCCACCCCGGGATTCCGGGTACCGACACCGTGGTGACAGTACCATTCGCGTTCTGCAACACAATGGTCCGGAGTGAATTCACGGCGCACTCGATCTTCAAGTACCGGCGGCCGCCGAATGTGGAAGACGTCCGGGAGATCTACACCGGATTTTTCAAGGACAGAACATTTTTGCTGGGTAACCTACAGCGCTATCTCTTCAAGCCTCCCCTGGCGTACTCTCTCTATCCGACGGAAGGAGGATACACCTACTTCGTTCGTCGTTTTCTCTTCTTCGCGTTGCTTGCGAGTGTCGCCATCTGGCTGATGCTGCTCTTCACCGGCCGACGGCCCCGGTAGGGGTTCCGGGCAGCCGTCCTCCACGCAATCGCGCGCCGTGATGCCTATCGAGCCCAAGCCAAATGGCCGGGGCTCTCGTTTTTGGGTTTGGCTCCTCTTGCTTCCTCGTATTCTTCCGGAAAGGAGAGCGATGAGCTGGCCCCATTTTTGCCCTATTTCGACGAAAAAAAGGGGTGAGCCGGAGGGAAAAATAGCGATATCCCATGTTCATGGGATAGCGCATCTGACTTTTCCAGCGTATCCTTGACCAATTCCGTCGAGGTCCAAGAGTCATCAGGCCTTGCGGCTTGATGAATGCCTCTTTCTGTCGTCTGCCGGGGCTTGACCTATGCCCAACCTGGCTGGGTAACTCAATCCAGCGAGACAGCAAATGATCTCAACATGTGACGTCGCGTTAGAGATCTACGACATGCTGGGGCGCGAAGTGTCGGTGGAGGTGAATGAAAGGAGGGAGGCGGGAATTCACGAGGCAGAATTTCTCGCCAAAGACGGCTACTGCGTGCTGCTTCTTGCCCGACCCTCGAATCGCGCAATTCCGCCGGTCCATGTGGTGGCCCAGCCGAAGAGTGAATCGCTCTCCACGGCGAAGTCGAGCTTCATGACAATCTTGTGTGCTGGATGGACCTGCCACACGCGTGACCAGGTTAGGCCTTCGTCGGCGCTGGAGAGAACACTCCGATGCTGAGTGAGCCAGAGTTGCCCGTCGGGAGATGCCGCAACGTCTCCACTTCCCTCGTCATACGGAAGCGAGACAATGGTCCAGCTCTCGCCGCCGTCTGTCGTGCGCGCGATTTTGCTGAGAGATGTGGAGACGATGCCGACGAACCGGTCGTTGAAATCGAGTGTGTGAGGCGAGGGGAATGGCAATATGCTGAAGGTCCAGTGTTCTCCTCCATCGGTGGAACGATAGACCCGGGAGGAGTTCCCCGCGGAGCGATCGTCAAGCGCCCCAAACCAGACGTGGCGCTCTCCCCGGGCTGCCGAGCTTCCGAGACTGCCGAGCTCAGATCCGGTCTGGTCCGGCGCAGTTGCAGCCCGCGTCCAGTGGAGGCCGCCATCGGCGGAGGTGACGACTGTCCAGCGTCCGTCAACGGGGTTGCCGAGGCAAACGGCGCCGTTGGCGCCCAGCCGGTGAAGGCCGTTGAAGAAACCTCCGTGCTGACAGAACACTTCTTGCCAAGAGCGACCCCCGTCGGAAGTGCGAAAGATCCACGCGGTGTCGCCGGGGGTGAAAGGGTGGCCGGACCAGGGATCATGAGTCGACGCAGCGACAAGTGCTCTATCCGCCGTGAAGGCAGCAAGCGCTGTCGGAGTCTTGCCCGCGATCCGGACGTCCTGCGCCGGCAGCCACGTTCTTCCAGCGTCGGTAGTGCGAAGCACGGTTCCGTGTACGCCAAGCACCCAGCCTGCATTTCGGCTGACGGCGGAAACGAGCCAGAGTGTGTCGGGGTAATGCTCGAGCTGAATCCGCCATTTTCCGTCTCCGGCTCGCGTTGCACCGAAGATGAGGGAGAGCGCTATAGCAAGGCTGGCGACTCGAGGGAGAATCCGAAAGAGACGCATTGAGAGTGTGAGTGAATCTGCACTGAAATGAGAACCGTGGTTAAAGGTAATGCCGGAAACATACGGTGTCAAGTTCCCGGCGAATTGACATGAATGGAAGGAGATCTGCCATGCGTACACATGGTCTTGCGTTTCTCGCAATCCTGTCACTGGCGTTTGCGGTTGCCGATGCCCGCGGACAGAGTAGGGTCACTTTTGACGTTGCAGCGTACGAGGCATTTCTTGCCTCGCACAGCGATATGTCTTCCTCGCAGCTGCTTGCACTTCATCCGGCCGGCACGTTCGGACGCACCGCACCAGCTATTGCCCAGCAACCGCGATGGTTGGACCTTATTGACCTCAAGTACGCGCTGACGCCGGGGGAAAAGGTTCTTCTCGGTACGAACGGGTTTGTTGTTACGGAACGGATCAGGCCGGGGTCATTCGGACAAGCGCTCTTGGATCTTTGGAATGCGGATCTCCCGGTCTTC